>NZ_JBHTJA010000138.1:0-14349 GCF_042675525.1 Actinomadura sediminis | reverse complement strand
GACCCGGCCGGCGGCGCCCGCGCGGCCGGCCGGCTCGCCGCGAACGCGCTCACCGGCGCGCTCGGACCGGACGCGCCCGCACCGCTCGTCCTCGCCGCCGGCGGCCTGGCGACCGTCGCGGCGTTCGCGTTCCTGCTCGTCCTCGCCGGCCGCGACCTCGTCGCGCCGTGGTTCGCCGGGGGCGGCAGGCGGTTCACATTCCGGCCGGGGCTCGCCCGCCGCGGCCGTTCCGACTCGGGGGAGACCAGTGACACAGCCGACCGAACCGGCCCGCCTGACGGGCCCGGCGCAGATACCGGAGGCCGGGAGGACCCGCCGGGCGCCGCTGGTGCTGATGTACCACTCGATAGATCACCGTGACGACGACCCGCATCTGGTCACGGTGTCGCCGCGCAGGTTCGAGCGCCAGCTCGCCTGGCTGCGCGCGCGCGGGCTGCGCGGCGTCGGCATGCAGGAACTCCTGTACGCGCACGGCGCCGGACGAGCGGACGGGCTCGTCGGCCTCACGTTCGACGACGGCTACGCGGACTTCGCGACCCGCGCCGTCCCGGTCCTGCTGCGGTACGGGTTCGGCGCGACCGTGTTCGTCGTGTCCGGCCGGATCGGCGAGCACAACGCGTGGGACAGCGACGGCCCCGAAGGCCGCGGCCCCCGCAAGCCGCTGATGACCGCCGAGCAGATCCGGACGGTCGCGGGCGCGGGCGTCGAGGTCGGCTCGCACGGCCGGCTGCACGTCCCGCTCCCCGACGCCGACGACGACACGCTCCGCGTCGAGCTCGCCGAGAGCAAGGCGGCGCTCGAGGAGATCCTCGACCGCCCGGTGAACGGGTTCGCCTACCCGTACGGGCGCGCGGGCGACCGGGAGGTCGAGGCCGTCCGGGCCGCGGGCTACGGCTACGCGTGCCACATCGCGCCCGAGACCGCGTCCCGGCACGCCCTCCCGCGCACGTACGTCGGCGAGTCCGACGGGCCGCTGCGCCTGCGCGCGAAGATGCTCCGCCACGAACTCCTGCGCCGGAGCCGCATATGACCCCCCGCGCCCGGTGCGGCGTCCGGGCGTCCGGTGGTGTCCTGGCCGGGAGGCGGGCGTCCGGCCACGTCTTGCCGGGAGGCCGGGCGGTCGGCGGTGCCGGGCGGGCGAGGCGGGCGTCCGGTCACGTCTCGCCGGGAGGCCGGACGTCCGGCGGTGCCGGGCGGGCGAGGCGGGCGTCCGGTCACGCCTTGCCGGGAGGCCGGGCGGTCGGCGGTGCCGGGCGGGCGGGACAGTCGTCCGGCCGCGTCCGCACCGGGGGGTCGGCGTGATCCGGGTGCTGCACGTCATCACGGGGCTGGAGCACGGCGGGGCGGAGCGGCAGCTCGCCCTGCTGCTGCCGCACCTGCCGCCGACGGTGGCGTGCGAGGTCGTGTCGCTGACGCGGGCCGGGACGGTCGGGGCGGAGATCGCGGCCGGCGGCGTGCCCGTGCACGAACTCGGCATGGGCGGCAACCGCGACCTCGCGGCGCTTCCGCGGCTCGTCCGGCTGATCCGCCGCGGACGGTACGACGTCGTCCACACGCACCTCTACCGGGCGTGCGTGTACGGGCGGGTCGCCGCACGCCTCGCCGGGGTCGGCCCGCGGCGATCCGCGCCTCGCATCATCGCCACCGAGCACTCGCTGGGCGACGGCCATCTGGAGGGACGCCGAACCACGCGCGGCGTCCGTGCCCTTTACCTCGCGACCGAACGACTCGGATCGCTCACGATCGCGGTGTCCCCGACCGTCGAACGGCGCCTGCACGCGTGGGGCGTCGCACCGGAACGAGTCGAGGTCGTCCCGAACGCCGTGGACGCCGCCGCGTTCGCGTTCGACCCCGCCCGCCGGGCCGCGACCCGCGCCGCGCTCGGCCTCGCACCGGACGAACCGGTCGTGGGCGCCGTCGGGCGGCTCGTGCCCACCAAACGATTCGACCTGCTCGTCGACGCCCTCGCGCGGCCCGCGCTCGCGGGCGCGCGGCTGCTGGTCGTCGGCGACGGCCCGCAGCGGCACGCGCTCGACCGGCTCGCGGCCGCCCGCGGCTTCTACGGCCGGGCCGTCCTCGCCGGCGGGACGGCCGACGTCCCGGGCGCCCTCGCCGCCATGGACGTCCTCGCCGCCCCGTCCGTCCAGGAGACGTTCGTCCTCGGCGTCCTCGACGGGCTTGCCGCCGGGCTGCCCGTCCTCTACACGGCCTGCCCGGCGCTGGACGCCCTGCCGTCCGGCGCGGCCCCCGGCGCGCGGCGGCTGCCCCCCGCCGCCGACGCGGACCGCTGGAGCGCGGAACTCGCCCGCCTCCTGCCGTCCGGTGCGCGGGCGCGCGCGGCGGTGCCCCCCGCCGTCGCCCGCCACCACGCCGTCGCGGACCAGGCGGCCCGGCTCGCCCGGCTGTACGCGGGCGAACCGGCCGGCGGCGCCGACCGGGCGCCGACCACCCGGGAAGTCATACCGACCTGAAAAGGGGCAAGTCATGTCGAATCGTGATGGAGTTCAGCGGCCGTCCCGGCACCGCACCGGCTCACCGGCCGCGCTCGTCCGGGGCGTCCGGCGCCGCGTCGCCGCGCTCCTGCACCGGTACGCGGTCCCCATCGCGTTCGGGCTCGTCGGGCTGCTCGGCGGCGTCGCCTACACGCTGTTCACCCCGCCGAACTACACCGCGACCGCGTTCGTGCTGGTCGTCGAGGGCGAGAAGGAGCAGGCCGGCGGCGCGGTCAGCTTCGCGCAGGCGTACGGGCGGCTCGCCCCGCTCCCGGAGACCCTCGCCTGGTCGCGGCGCCCGCTGCCGGTGGTGCCGCCCGGCGAGGTGCACGAGCACGTCCAGGCGTCCACCTCGCCCGAAACACCGCTGATCAAGCTGACCGGACGCGCCGCCACCGCGCGGGACGCCGCCGCGTTCGCGAACGCCGCCGCGGACGCGCTCGTCCGGTACGGCCGGTCGCACAGCGCCGACACCGGCGTGCGCGTCGCGCTGATGGGCGTCGCGCAGCCGCCGGACGCGCCGACGTCGCCGAACCCGCCGCTGAACATCGCCGTCGGGACCGCGTCCGGGATGCTCCTGGCCGGGCTCAGCGCCGCCGTCCTGAGCGGGCGGGGCCGCCGCCGCGGCCGGCGCGACGCCGCGCGCGTCCGCCGCCGGTCCCCCGCGGTCCCCGCGCCCGCCGCCGAACCGGTGGAGGTCCGCTGATGCGGGCGCCCGGCCGCGTCCGGCCGGGCCGCGCGACCGTCACCGCGACGCGCGCCCGCGAACGGCGCGAGGCGCCCGGCTGGACCGCCGAGGTCCGCCGCGACGACGCCGCGCTGACCGCGCTGGCCGCCGACCTCCGCGACCTGTACCGGCGCTGCCCGGCCGCGACCCCGTTCCAGGCGTACGAATGGATCCGGCCCTGGTGGGACGAGTACGGGACGCCCGGACGGCTCCGCCTCGCCACCGTGCGGCGCGGCGGCCGGCTCGTCGCGGCGGCCCCGCTGGCGCTCGTCCGGCGCGCCGGGCTGCCGGTGCTGGTCCCGCTCGCCGCGCCGCAGAGCGACGTCACCGACCTGCTCCTCGACCCCGCGCACGCCGACGCCGCCGCCCCGCGCCTCGCCCGCGCCCTGCTCGCCGACCCCGGCTGGTCCGCGCTGGACCTGCCCGAGGTCCGGCCCGGCGCCGCCGCGCACCGGCTCGCCCGGCACTGGCCGGGCCGCGCCTGGCGGACGCCGTCCTCGATCTGCCTCGAACTCCCCGACGCCGACGTGTCCGGCGTCCTCGCCCGGCTCCCCGGCCGCGCCGCCGGGAAGACGCGCGCCCGGCTCCGCAAGATCGACCGGCGCGGCGTCACCGTGCGTCCCGTCCCGGCCGCCGAGGTGCCGGGCGCCGTCCGCGAGCTGCTCGACCTGCACGTCCGGCAGTGGCACGGACGCCCGGTCAACCCCGAGCACACCCGCGACCGGTTCCGCCGCCACCTCGCCGCCGCCGCGCACGGCCTCGCCCGCGACGGCGGCGCCGCCGTCCTGCAGTACCACTGGGACGACCGCCTCGTCGCCGCCGACCTCGTCCTCATCGGCCACCGCTTCGCGGGCGCCTACCTCTACGGCGCGCTCCCCGAACTCCGCGACCACGTCGACGTCGGCCTCATGCTGCTCCGCGAGGCCCTCACCGCCGCCGACGGCCGCGGCCTCAGCCTGCTGCGCGGCGAGGAGTCGTACAAGCTCAAATGGCGTCCCGACCCCGTGCGGAACGAACGCCTCATCCTCGCCCGGACCCGCACGGCCCCCGCCTACGCGGCCCTGGCCCGCACCCGCGCCGCCCTGGCCGCCCACCGCCACGACACCCCGCACCCCGATGCCTGACCGCGGCGCCCTCCCCGACAGCGGCGGCGCCTCCGGCGGGGGGCGGGGGGTGCGGGTTCTGCATGTCAGCCAGCCGACGTCGGGCGGGGTCGCCGTGTACGTCGGCGCGGCGGCCGGGGACCAGCGGCGGCGCGGGTGGGACGTGGCGGTCGCGTGCCCGCCGGACGGCGACCTGCCGGGGCGGTGCGCGGCGGCGGGGGTGCCCTGGTTCAACTGGGACGCGGGCCGCGCGCCCGGCCCCGCGGCGCTGCGGGAGGCGGTCGCGCTGCGGCGGCTCGTGGCCGGGTTCCGGCCCGACGTCGTGCACCTGCACTCGTCCAAGGCGGGGCTCGCCGGACGGCTGCTGCGCGGGCCGCGCGGGACGTCGGTGATCTTCCAGCCGCACGGGTGGTCGTGGCTCGCCGCGACCGGACGGCAGCGCGCGCTCAGCCTCGCGTGGGAGCGGCTCGCCGCCCGCCGCGCGGACGCGCTGGTGTGCGTCGGCGCGGGAGAACTGGGCGAGGGCGTGCAGGCGGGGGTGCGGGGCGCGTACCGGCTCGTCCGCAACGGCGTCGACCGGCGCCGGTTCGCGTTCGCGCCGGCCGCCGGGCGGACGGCCGCGCGGGCGAGGCTGGGGCTTCCCGCGGCGGCGCCGCTCGCGGTGTGCGTCGGGCGGCTGACGCGGCAGAAGGGGCAGGACGTGCTGGTCGCGGCGTGGCCGGACGTCCTGGCGCGGTGCCCGGACGCGCGGCTCGCGATCGTCGGCGACGGCGAGGACCTCGGCGGGCTGCGCGCGGCCGAGGTGCGCGGCGTCCGGTTCGTCCCGGCGGTGGCGGATCCCCGCGACTGGTTCGCCGCCGCCGACGTCGTGGCGCTGCCGTCCCGCTGGGAGGGGCTGCCGCTGACCGCGCTGGAGGCGATGGCCACCGGACGTCCGATCGTCGGCACCCGCGTCCCGGGCCTCACCGAGGTCGTCCGGCCCGGGACGGGCGCGCTGGTGCCGCCGGACGAGCCGGGGGCGCTCGCCGCGGAGCTCGCGACGCGGCTGCTCGTCCCCGGCATCGCCGAGAAGGAGGGACGGGAGGCGGCGGAGGTCGCCGCGGACTACGACCTGTCCGGCACGCTCGACTTGCTCGCCGCCGTCACCCGCGGCGTCGCCGACCCGGCCCCCGAACCGGACGGGCGGGGCGTCGCCGGTGGCGTCGAGTCCCTGCTCGCTGACGGGCTCGGGCTCGCCGGGGCGTCCGGAGCGGACGGGGACGGGCTCGGGTTCGGCTTCGCGGGCGCGGGCACGCCGCCGAACAGCTCCCGGTAGACGCGGGACGAGCGCGGGTTCTCGGCGCAGCCCCACACGCCGTGCGGGCAGTAGTCGGTGATCGTCTGGTAGACGACGTTCTGCGACATGATCCAGCGATGCATTCCCCGGATGTATTCGGGATTGTCGGAATTGCGGAACAGGCCCCATTCGGGGAACGAGATCGGCTTTCCGCGGGCCCGCGCGAACTCGGCCTGATCGCGCAGCCCGTACGGTTCGTTCACGTAGTCCTCGAACGTCGCCCCGTGCGGCTGGTCGTAGGTGTCGGAACCGATGATGTCGACGACGTCGTCCCCCGGGTAGCACTTCGTCCACGGAATCGCGTCGCGCCCGCGGGTCGGCGTGAAATCGAACCGGAAGTTCGTCCCCGGAACGGCCCGCATCGTCCGCACGATGCTGCGCCAGTACCCCTTCCACGCGTGCGGGTTCGGGGCGCACTGGCCGCTGTAGCTGTTGCCGTTCATCTCCCAGCCGAGGACGATGATCGCGTCGCCGGCGCCCGCGGCGGCGAGCCGCTTCGCGAGCGTCCGGTAGTGCTGGTCGAACCGGCCCTGCGCGCCCTGCCGGAGCAGCAGCGACATGACCGGGTACGGCACCCACTCCTCGTTCTGCGCCATCATCGGGACGTTGAGCACCAGCATGCGGCGGGGGTCGGCGTTCGCCCACGCGGCCCACGGCTCGATGATCCCCTCCGGGCCCTCGATGGCCGCCCAGCTGTCGCCCGGCAGGTAGGTGTGGCCGACGGTCACGGCCGAGCCGAGCCAGTCGGCGAAGTGCGGGATCCGCGCGACGCCCTCCGGCCCGGAGCCGAGGAACGCCCCCAGCGGAACGTATTTCTCCTGTGTCTCCGACGACTGCGCCCGCAGGAATGTCGGAAGCGCCGGAAAAGGCACCATGGAGGAGGCGTTCAGTGCGATGAGCGCCACCGTCGTGGTTAGCGCGACGGAGAGCGGGCAGAACGGTATAGGTCGTTTACGTGATCGCCGTGACGACCGTCCGGATGAATGGATATCCGTTGCTCGCATGCGTATCCTTATGCCCGGCCGAGCACAACCCGAACAAATCAGTAAAGCGTCCGATGGAAAAATTTACCCAGTGACAAGGAAGGCCGCCGTGCGCCGCAACCCGCAGGAACGGGCCCGTTGACCGGGACGCCCGCCGCCGCGCCCGACCCGCGCGGGGCCCGGCCCGACCTCGACCCCGGCCTCCCGGTCCTGCTGCTGCGCACCGACCACAACCACTTCCACCACGGCACCCTCGGCGCGATCCGCTCCCTCGGACGCGCCGGAGTGCGGGTCCACGCGATCCTGGAGAGCCGCCGCAACCCGGTGTCCCGCTCCCGCTACCTGCACCGCGGCCACCCGTGGGCGCCGCCCCCGCAACGCCCGTCCGCCCTCCTCGGACACCTCCGCATGATCGGCGAACGGATCCCCGGCGGCCCCGCGCTGCTCCTGCCGATGGACGACGCCGGCGCGATCTTCGCCGCCGAGTACGCCGACGCGCTCGCCCAGCACTTCGTCGTCCCGCCGCAGGACCCGGACGTCCCCCGCCGCGTCGCCGACAAGGCCCGCCTCCTCGCCGCCTGCGAGGAGCACGGGATCCCCGCCCCGCAGGCCCGCGTCCCCGCCACCCCCGGCGAGGTCGACGACGCCGTCAAGGCGCTCGACCTGCCGATCATCGCGAAATGGGCGCGGCCCTGGCTGCTCCCGCGCGGGCTGCGCAGCACCACGCTCGTCCACGACGCCGCCGACGTGCACCGCCTGTTCGCGTCCGCCGCCGGACACGACGCGGGCCCGCTCGTCCTGCAGCGCCGCATCCCGCCCGACGGCGGCGACTGGTTCTTCCAGGGCTACTTCGACGCCGCGCACACGTGCCTGTACGGCGGCGTCGGCCGCAAGCACCTCGCGCACCCGCCGCAGGCCGGGCACACCGTCGCCGGAGAATGGGTCGACAACCCCGAGGTGCACGACCTCGCCGTCCGCGTCGCCCGCCTGCTCGGCTGCCGCGGGCTCGTCGACCTCGACTTCCGCCGCGACCCCGCCACCGGCGACTACCGGCTCCTCGACTTCAACCCGCGCATCGGCGCCCAGTTCCGGCTGTTCACCGACGCGCGGGGGCTCGACCTCGCCCGCGCCCTGCACCTCGACCGGTCCGGACGCGGCGTCCCGCCCGCCCGCCCGGTCATCGGGCGCAACCTGCTGGTGGAGAACCACTACCTCAGGCAGGCGATCGGCCGACGGCCGCGCACGGGGGCCCTCCGCCCGCTGCGCGCCGCCGACGAACTCGCCTGGTACGCGGGCGACGACCTGCGGCCCTTCCTGGCGATGGGCCGGCAGAGCGCGCTGCGCGCGGCCGAACGGTTCCGCGACGCGCACCGGGACCGTTCGTCCCGACCCTGATCCGCAACGACTAAAACGGGGGAATTGCACATGAGCGACTCGGCCATCGACGTCGTCATCGTCGGCGCCGGGCCCTACGGGCTGTCGACCGCCGCGCACCTGCAGAACATCGGCCTGGACGTCCGCGTCATCGGCACGCCGATGCAGTTCTGGGACGTCGGCATGCCACCCGGCATGTACCTGAAGTCCGAGCCGTTCGCGTCCAGCCTCGGCGCGCCGCAGCCGGGCATGGCGTTCACCGACCGCAACCCCGGGTGGCGCCTCGGCCAGCCGATCCCCCTGGAGACGTTCGTCGCCTACGGCCGCTGGTTCGCGTCCGTGTGCGCGCCCGGCACGACCCCGGGCGAGGTCGTGGACATCGAGCGCGGCGGCCCCGGGTACGTCGTCACCCTCGCCGACGGCGAGGAGATCCGCACCCGGACGGTCGTCGTCGCCGTCGGCGTCGGCCCGTTCGCGCACATCCCCGAGGAGCTCAGGGGCATGCCGTCGTGGCTCGTCTCGCACAGCACCGACCACAACGACCTGGGGCTCTTCCGCGGCAAGGAGGTCGCCGTCGTCGGCTCCGGCCAGTCCGCGCTCGAGACGGCCGTGCTGCTCGCCGACATCGGCGCCCGCCCGCACGTCCTGGCTCGCCGCGTCCGCCTCGACTGGAACCCGCGCCCGAACGAGCGCCGCTCGCTGCCCGAGAAGCTGCGCGGCGGCCCCCGCTCCGGCCTCGGCAGCGGCTACCGCACCTGGCTGTGGGCCGAACGCCCCGGGCTCGTCCGGTACCTGCCGGAGGCGACCCGGCAGCGGCTCGTCCGCGAGACCCTCCCGCCCGCGGGCGCCTGGTGGCTGCGGGACCGCTGCGACGAGCGCGTCCGCGTCACCACCGGCGTCCACCTGCTGAAGGCGATCGAGCAGGACGACGGCATCGCGGTCACCACCACCGACCGGCACGGCCGCCGCGACGTCGTCGAGGTGGAGCACGTCGTCTGCGCGACCGGCTTCGTCCCCGACCTCGCGCGCCTCACCATGATCTCGTCCGACCTGCGGGCCCGCGTCGCGAGCCGCCTCGGCTCGCCCGTCCTGTCCCGCGACTTCGAGTCGTCCATGCCGGGCCTCTACTTCGCGGGCCTCGCGGCCGCCGCCACGTTCGGCCCGGTCATGCGTTTCGTGCACGGCTCCGGCTTCGCCGCCCGCCGTATCTCGGGCCACATCATCCGCACCACCCCGCGCGGCCGCACGCCGCTCCGCCGCCCGGGCACCGTCCCCGGCCCGGACGCGCTGCGCACCTGACCGCCCCGCGCACCCGGCCGCACGCCGATGCCGGCGCACCCCGACCAAGGGCGCGCCGGCATCGGCGCGTCCGGGCCCGCCGCTCTGCGTCGGCCGGATCTGGTGGAGCGGCAGGTGCAGATCGTGGACGTCTCGGTGGACGCGGTCTCGGCCTGCCGGTGCCGCCCGCGCGGGCATCCTTCGCCGCATGGACGGCCGGGGCCGCAGTGCCGCGGGGTCAGGAGCGGCGGGTGGCCCGGTGCCACTCCCAGCGGGCGTACAAGGTCCAGGCGGACGGGCGGACGCGGGGGGAGGGCACCGGGCGGGGCGCGGGCGCCCGGCGGACGGTGCGGCGGCGGGGGCGCGGAGCGGGAAGGCCGGGCAGGCGCCGTGCGCCGCTGCGGGGCGCGGACGCGGCGGGCGACGCGGGATCGGTCATCGTGGGAGCTCCTCGCCGGGACTGCCGGTCCGCCGAACCTAACGCACCTGATACCGATCGGCATACGTGTCCCGAACGAGGAGCGGCGACATATCCCCCAGAATCGGACTAATCACGGATTAATGGTGTGCCAGGCCCTTGAAAGCCCTGGGCCGGAAAAGGCGGACGCGGCTTCGGAGATTCATCGAGAGACACGCGAGACGGGAAATGAAATCGTCCCGTGATCGCGCCGGAAAGTGCTACGGTCGATCTCGACCGATCAGGAACCGGTCCCGAACGGGAACCGGGCGGCGCGGAGTCGAAGGGGGAATCCGGACGTGGACGCGGCACCGATCCGGCGCGAGGCCGACGGCCTCCGCGGGCGGCATGCCCACGTCGCGCGTTCGGTCGCCCGGCTGCTCGCCGTCGCCGGGTTCGCGCTCGCGGGCTGGATCGCCCTCGCGGCACTGAACGACACCGCGATGGCCGACGACGGGACGTCGCGCAGCGGCGCCCCGCGCGACCTCACCGGCCCCGCCGTCCAGGACGGCCCCGGCGCCGGCTTCGGATCCGGCCCGGCCGCGCACCACGAGCCCGGCCTGGCCACGCTGCGGCACTTCAAGCTGCAGCGCGACTGGTCGCCCCGGGAGACGGCCGAGGTCGTCGCCGACGACGTCGACGAGGTGCGCGAGCGTCCGGTCGGGTACCTGCGCGACCGCGGGCGCGACGTCGCCCGCGACAAGGACGCCGCCGTCCGCGCCGTCCGCCAGTTCGGCGACGCCGCGGGCGTCCCGGACGTGCGGGTCCGCGACGGCGGGACGACCGGGGGGCCGAGCCTCACCGAGATCGTCCGCGGCGTCACCGACGCCGCGCCGCTGCCGCGGCCCGCGGGCCACGCGCCCGCGGCCGGCGCGCAGGACGGCGCCGAGCACGACGAGCCGGGCGCGCCGAAGAAGTCGGCGCACACCACCAAGGCCGTCCACGTGGGCGACGGCAAGGCCGTCCCCGCGCCGTTCGCCGGCGCCGTCGACGCGGACGACCTGCCCGAACACGGCGGGTGCGGCGGGTGCCGCGGCGGGCACGCCCCGGCCGACACGCCCGTCCTGCCCGGCCAGGACGGCAACCAGCGCAGCGGATCCGCCCAGGGCGGGCACCCGTTCGCGCCGTTCGCCGACCTGGCGACCGCGGTCGACCCGGCCGCGCCCCTCGGCATGGACCTGCGCGCCTTCCGCCGCACGTCCCTGACCGACATCGCCGCGCCGGGACGCCCGGCCGTCGTCCCCGACTAGCGGTTCCCCGCCCCGGCGGCCGCACGCATCGGTGCGTCCCGCCGCAGGGCCCCGGCGGCCATTCCCGGCCGCGCGAGCATGCACCGTCCTCACCGCGTTCCGTCATGGCGCCCGGCTCATCGGGCCGGGCGAGGAGCGCCAATCCGAAATGAGCATCGGCCTCGTCCGGCCGTTGCGCGCTGCGCACATCCGGAAGATGTCGTGCAGCCGATCCACCGATTCATCGAATCGCCGAAAAGACAGGAGCAACAAATGCGCAAGTGGGCCAAGAACACCAGCCGCGCCGCGCTCGTCGCCGCGGGCGCCGTCGCGGTCGGCGCCGGTTTCGGCACCACCGGGGCCGTCGCCAACGCCGACATGCGGACGTCCGGGAACTTCTCCGTCCTGGGCGGCAACCAGGTCTACCTGCCGATCTCCATCCCGGTCGACGTCAGCGGCAACTCCGTCGCGGTCCTGGGCGCCTCGCAGGCGTACTCCAAGGGCGGCGCCGAGGTCGAGAACGCGCGCCACGGCGGGCACGGCCACGGCCGCGGCGGCGGCATGGAGACCTCCGGGAACTTCTCCATCGGCGGCGGCAACCAGGTGAAGGCGCCGATCAGCATCCCGGTCAACGTGTGCGGCAACTCCGTCGCCGTCCTCGGGCTCTCGCAGGCGTTCTGCAAGGGCGGCGCCGAGGTCGAGTTCGAGGACGACAAGGGGCACGGCCACCACGGCAAGGACTACGGCTACCGCGCCTCGTCCACGGACCGCTGGGACGGCGGGTACGGCCACGGCGGCTGGGGCAAGGGCGCCGGCATGCAGACGTCCGGGGACTTCTCCATCCTGGGCGGCAACCAGGTCTACGCGCCCATCTCGGCGCCGATCAACGTGTGCGGCAACTCCGTCGCGGTGCTGGGCATGTCCCGGGCCCACTGCAAGGGCGGCGCCGAGGTCGAGCGGTCGGGCGGCAAGCCCGACATGAAGACCTCGGGCAACTTCTCCATCCTGGGCGGCAACCAGGTCTACGCGCCGATCTCCGTGCCGATCAACGTGTGCGGCAACTCCGTCGCGGTGCTCGGCCTGTCGCAGGCGTCCTGCAAGGGCGGCGCGTCCGTCGGTGACGACGACGACCACGAGCTGCCGCCGACCCTGCGCAAGGGCAGCGCCGCCAAGGCCGTCCCGGGGCCGGAGCAGATCACCGGTGAGGTCACCACCACGCTGGAGTCGGTCGCCAAGGGCGCCGTCGCGCGGGTCGCCGAGCCCATGGCGCAGCCGGCCGCGAACCAGCGCGCCGCCAAGCCCGCCAAGCCGGCCAAGCGGATCCGCGTGGGCGAGACCGTGCGCAACCTCGTCGGCACGCTGAAGAAGACGTCGCCGGTCACCGAGGCCGCGGACGTGCGGCCGGGCGAGGTCGGCCCGCGCCTGCCGCTCGACGAGATGCCCGTCGAGGTCAACTCGCCGGCGATGAACTGAGCGATGCCCGAGTGACCGGGTCCGGAACGGACGGGTCGGCGCGGTGCGGCTCCGCGCGGACCGGTCCGGGGACGGCCCGGAGCTGACGATCCGCGGCCGGTGCGGCGGCGGACCGGGCGACCGGACGCCACCGCGGGGCGTCGGGCGGCCAGGTCACGCCGCAGCGTTCGCGGGTCGAAACGATCGATCGATCGCACGGAGGGGACGGCAGACGTGCCGTCCCCTCCGCGCCGTCGGGAGCCGCGGCGGCGGTGCCGCCGCGCGCCGGAGCGAGAGGAAACGAGACGACATGTCCGTGCGCAAGCTGATCCACGCGGCCGTCCCGGCGGCGGCCGCCCTCGCCGTGTCCGCGGCCCCGGTGGCGCGGGCGTCCGCGGGTCCCGCCGGTACGGGCGCGCCCGCCGACCCGGTCGCGGCCGTTTCGTCGGTGACGTCCGTGCTGAACCTCGGCCCCGCCCGCCCGGGCGCCGCGCGCACCGGGAACGCCGCCGGGCCGAGGACGATCGCGGACGACCGGCCACGCAGCGGCGAGCGGATCGGGAGCCTCGCCATCGACCGCATCGCGGTGAAGGCGAAGGTCCTCGAAGGCGTGTCGGAGCACGTGCTGCAGCACGGCGTCGGGCACTACCCGGGGACGGCGCGGCCCGGCGAGCGGGGCAACACCGTGCTGCTCGGGCACCGGACCACCCACCTGCGCCCGTTCCTCGACCTCGACAAGCTGAAGAACGGGGACGCGATCGAGCTCCGCGCGGGTGGCAGGACGTACACCTACCGGGTCGAGGACAAGCGCGTCACGATGCCCGACGACCGCGACGCCCTCGAGCCCGTCCCGTACCGGCCGTGGAGCCCGCCGGACGGCGCGTACGTCACGCTGATCACCTGCCATCCGAAGGGGACGGACGAGCGCCGCCTCATCGTCGTCGGGCGCCTCGCGCCGAAGCGCTGACCGAGGTCAGCGGGCGCCGTAGAGCGCGATCAGCCCGTCGTAGTCGCCCTTGCCGAGCGTGGACGGCCCGTCGTCGCACGGGCCGATGCTCGGCGCCATCGTGAGCTTCGAGCGGCCGAGGCCCTCGACGTGCGAGAGGCCGAGCACGTGCCCGGCCTCGTGCGTCGCGACCGCCGTCGTGGCGAACGCGCCCTGCGGGCAGGTGCCCTCGCCCGACCACCATTCGTGGCCCTGCGTCTGCAGGGCCATGTCCGTCTCCACGGTGGTCGGCCCGGCGAACCACGAGCACGTCGCGGCGAGGACGTTCTCCTCGGCCCCGGCCATGGCGAGCCAGCCGAAGACGTTGACGCCGTCCCGCCGCCCGCAGGCCGCCCCGTCCGTCAGGTTCGGCGGCTGCGCGGACTCCCCGATGTGTTTCTCGTAGACGTTCGGCGGCGGGTTGAACTGCTTGTCGCTGCGGCAGTCGGTGTGCGCGTTCACGGCGTTGGAGACACCCGCGGCGACGGTGGTGTCGGGCCGTCCGGTGCCGCCCGGGTGGTACCGCCATTCGACGGTCGCGCCCTTCGGCCATTTGCTCGGCTGCGCACGGTACCGGCCGTCCTTGCACGCGTCCAGCGGGGCCCGGACGTCGCGGGGGCGGCCGTGCGGGGCCCGCACGCTGCGGGTGCTGATGACGATCTGGCTCGCCCGGTCGTCGACCTCGATCCGCAGTTCGGCGGCGCCGTCGGTGCGCAGCGAGTGCGCGGCCACCGAGGTGCCGTCCCGCGGCACCGTCGCGGTGAGGCCGCCTTCGCCGGTCACGACGCGCCCGCGCAGGTCGCACTCGGCGATGTCGATGGTGTGCGGCATCGTCCGGGCGGCGAGCGGCCCCCGCTCGACGCACCACGCCGGCGGGGCGGCGGCGGTGGCGGGCGCCGCGCCCGCGAGGCCCGCGGCGGCGACGGCGGCGGC
>NZ_JBHTJA010000137.1:0-15023 GCF_042675525.1 Actinomadura sediminis | reverse complement strand
CACCACCGAGCGGGCCCGCCGGGCCGCCGGGCCGTCCGTCCGGGGCCGCGGGGTCGCCGGGCCGGGACAGCGCCGGGCCGGGCGGCGGACGGTCCTTGTTCAGCAGGGAGTCGGGGGTGCGGGCCGGGTGCTGCGTCGCCGGGGCGTCCGGCGGGGACGCGACGTACAGGACGCCGGCGCCCGCGGCGACGGCCGCGACCGACAGCGCGGGGACGAGCAGGCGGCGCCGGCGGCGCCGGGCCGGGGACGGGCCGACGCGCCAGGGTTCGTCGAAGTCCGGGGGGACGCGCGGGGCGGGTGGTCGCAGGTCGTGGTTCGGCACGCCCCCTGACTACCAAGGGTCACGAGGCGGGCACAATCCGCCTCGCCGGAGAGCCCGCGGCCTCCCGGGGGCGCGGTCGCGGGGACGGCCGGGTCCGCGCCGCGGCGCGGACCCCGGCCGCCCGGGCGGTTCACAGCAGCGCGACGCCGAGGACGAGGACGAACGCGATGGCCGTGACGCCCTGCACGAGGGTCGCCGCGGTGTGCGCGCGGTAGGCGGTGGAGACGCTCATGCCGGAGAACTGCGTGACGACCCAGAAGTAGGAGTCGTTGACGTGGCTGACCACCATGGCGCCCGCGCCGATGGCCATGACCGCCAGGACTTGGCCGACCGGGATGTTCCCCATCGTGACGTCCAGGCCGAGCGCGGGCAGCAGCGGCTGCGCGAGCGTCGAGGTGATGATCAGGGCGGCGGTGGAACTGCCCTGCGCCGTCTTCAGCAGCGCGGCGAGCCCGAACAGCACCAGCAGCGCGACGGGCCCGGCGACCGAGGAGCCGTCGCCGATGAGGCTCTTGATGTAGTCGGCGATGGGGGTCGCCTTGATCACGGCGCCGAACGCGCCGCCCGCCCCGGTGATCACCAGGATGATCGCGGCGTCGGACAGGCCCTCGCCGACCCACTTGGTCAGCACCTCGGCGTCGCGGCGGGCGGGCAGCAGCGCGAGCGCCAGCAGGACGCCGATCAGCAGGGCGTTGACGGGGGTGCCCAGGTCGGCGATGACGTCGCCGAGCGCGCCGCCGACCAGGGTGCCGTCGCCCGACGGGAACGAGGCGACCGATCCGGCCGCCATCAGCAGGATCGGCACGACGATCGGGGCGAGCGCGCGGCCGAGGCCGGGGATGCGCTCGAACTGGGCCTTGTACTCCTCGAACGTCTGCTGCGCCTGCGGCAGCGCGCTCTCCAGGTTCGGGGTGCGGCGCAGCGCCCACGCCAGCCCGGCGATGGTGGCGACCAGGGACACCGGGATGCCGAACAGGATGACCCAGACCAGCCCGTCGGCGCCGATGCCGACGTTGCCGGCGGCCGCGATCGGGCCGGGCGTCGGCGGGACGAACGTGTGCGAGGCGTACAGGCCGGTGGCGAGCGCGGTGCCGAGGACGACGGGGTTGCGGCCGGTCTTGCGGGCGATCGACCGCTGCAGCGGCGACAGCACGACGTATCCGGAGTCGCAGAACACCGGGATGGACACCACCCAGCCCATCAGCGACATGGCGATGGCGGGGTGCCGCTTGCCGACGACCCTCAGGACGGCGTCGGCGAGGGTGACGGCGGCGCCGGTGCGCTCCAGCACCTTCCCGATGATCGTCCCGAAGATGATCACGAGCCCGATGCCGGCCAGGATCGACCCGAAGCCCTCGGCGATCGTCCCGCCGAGGTCGGCCACGTAGGGCTCGTCGGACCCGGCGGCGGCGCCGATCCCCATCGCGGCGAGCCCGAACGCGAACGTCGACAGGACGATCGCGAGGAACGGGTGCAGCTTGAACCGCCCGCTCAGCAGGACGATCAAGCCGATGCTCGCGGCGAGCGCGAGCAGCAGGAAGGGGCCGGTGGTGGTCATGGGACTCCTTGACGTGCCTTACATGGGGGTGGTGGCCCGGCCACCGGGGGGCGGGGCGGGGCGCGAACGGGGACCGGGGCCGGGTGCTCCGGGCTCCGGGAGGGTCAGGACGTGCGCAGCCGCACGACCTGTTCGGCGAGGGCGGCCAGCAGCGGCGAGGCCGAGCCGATGAGCTCGTCCAGCGTCCGGGGCCCGTCGGCGAGGCTGAACGCGGCGGTCAGCCCGAGGGCGTGCAGGTCGTCCAGCGGCCCGGCGACGGATCCGGCGAGCGCCACCGCGGGGACGCCGCGGCCGCGGGCGAGCCCGGCGACCACCGAGACGACCTTGCCGCCGGCGCTCTGCCCGTCAAGCCGCCCCTCCCCGGTGATCACCAGGTCGGCGCCGTCGAGCGCGGCGGGCAGGCCGACCATGTCGGCGACCAGCTCGGCGCCGCGGGCGGGTTCGGCGCCCAGCACCGCCACGAGCCCGCCGCAGGTGCCGCCCGCCGCGCCCGCCCCGGGCAGGTCGTGGACGCGGACGCCGTAGCGGGCGTGCAGGACGTCGGCGAAGCGGGTCAGCGCGGCGTCCAGGTCCCGCACCTGGTCGGGGCCGGCGCCCTTCTGCGGGCCGAACACCGCGGCGGCGCCGGACGGCCCGACGAACGGGTTGGTGACGTCGCAGGCGACGCGGAACCGGGTCTCGCGCACGGCGGCGGGCACGCCGGAGTCGTCGATCGCGGCGAGCCCGGCGAGCGCGGCGCCGCCGGGGGCGAGCCCGGCGCCGTCCGCGCCGGTGAACCGGACGCCGAGGGCGCGCAGCAGGCCGGTGCCGCCGTCGGTGGTGGCGCTGCCGCCGACGCAGACCAGGACGTCGCGGGCGCCGCGGGCGATCGCGTCGGCGATGAGCTCGCCCGTCCCGGTGGTGTCGGCGCGCATGGGGTCGCGGTCGCCGGGCGCCAGCAGCGGCAGCCCGGACGCCGCCGCGAGCTCGACGACGGCCGCGCGCCCGTCCCGGGAGATCGCGTAGGCGGCCTCGACGGGGCGGCCGAGGGGGCCGGCGACGGTGCGGGTGATCTCCTCGCCGCCGCGGGCGCGCAGGAAGCAGTCGACGGTGCCCTCGCCGCCGTCGGCCATCGGCACCTGCGCGACGGTCGCGCCGGGCGCCGCGCGGCGCACGCCGGTCTCCACGGCCGCGCACACGGCGGACGCGCTGAGGCCGCCCTTGAACGAGTCGGGCGCGACGACGATGCGCACGAAAGGTCCTCCTGCTCCTGGTCGGCCCGCCCCCCGGCCTGCTGTCGGCCGGCGGGGTGTGGACAGACCTTAGAAGCGGCGGGCGGGGCAGGGCACCGGCGCGGCGACCAAAGTCCGCGCCCCCGACCGGGCGATCGTTTGTGCACGACGACGAAAGCGAGCGTCCGGGAGGGTCAGTCGAGGTCGGTGATGTGCAGGGCGAGGCGGAGCGCGACGGCGTCGTCGAACGCGCGCGGGTCGCGTCCGGTCAGCTCGGCGACCCGCCCCAGCCGGTACACCAGGGTGTTGCGGTGGACGTTCAGTTCCCGCGCGGCCGCCGCGACGTGCCGGCCGTGGTCGAAGTAGGCGCGCAGGGTGCGGCGGAGCTCGTCGGGGAGCGGGCCGAGGACCCGGTCGGCGGCCGCGCCGGCGGCGGCGTCCGGCAGATCGGCGAGCAGCACGCTCACCTCCTGCTCGTGCAGCGTCGTGACGTCGGGCAGGGTGCGGCGGCGCAGTGCGAGGCGGGCGCGGCGGACGGTCTCGGCGAGGGCGCCGAAGTCGGCGGCGGTCCCGCCGTCCAGCAGGCACGCGCGGGGCAGGTCGCGGCGCAGGTCCAGCAGCCGGCCGCGCAGCGCGGCGGGCGCGGCGGTCCCGGCCACCACCCACAGGGTGCCGGTGACGTCGACCGATGCCAGGACCTGCTGCTCGCCGCCGCCGAGCCGCCGGTAGAGGCTGCCGGCGGCGCCCATGGCGTCGGCGGCGGCGTCGGCGGCGGGGCGCACCGCGAACAGCGCGAACGGCGGTTCGGGGCGGGCGTCGACGAGCCGCAGCCGCTGCCGCCACGCCGCGGCGGTGAGCCGCCCGGCCAGCAGGTCGGCGACGATCTGGTCGCGGGTGCGGCGGCGCCATTCGGCCTCGGCCCGCATCGCCTGCTGGGTGATCATCAGCTCGGTCATCAGGGCGACGGCCTCGGCGAGGTCGCCGACCTCGCGCGGTTCCCCGGTGACCCCGACGACCCCGGCGATCTCCGCGCCGATCCGGACCGGGAGGTTCACCCCGGCGCGGGTGCCGCGCATCCGCCGCGCCTGCGCGCCGGTCACCGCGACGGGCGCGCCGCTGCGCAGCACCCGGACGGCGCCGTCGTGCACGCCGCCGACGCGGTCCCGCTCGCCGCTGGCGATGATGACGCCGCGGCCGTCCATGAGGTTCACGTTCCGGCCGAGGCGCCGCATGATCTCGTCCACGATGGCCTGGGCGTCCGCACCGGTGATCACGCGGCCACTCTATGCGCCCGCTCCCGCGCGATCATTGCGGCGGCCGCCCGCGGAGCCGGGGCCGGGCCTGCGCCCGGGGCGTCCACCGGCGTGCGGGGGGCGTCCGGCGCCGCGATCGCGGCGCGCCGTTCCCCGCACGCCGGTCGCCGACCGTTGATAATCTCAACGTTGAGATAGGAGGGGCGATGACGGACGCGGTGGACGGCATCCTGGCGCAGTGGCGGCGCGAGCGGCCCGATGTGGACGTGGCGCCGATGGGCGTCATCGGGCGGATCTCGCGGTTGCAGATGCTGCTGAACCGGGAGCTGCGGGAGTTCTTCGCCGGGCACGGGCTGGAGAACTGGGAGTTCGACGTGCTGGCGACGCTGCGCCGCTCGGGCGCCCCCTACGAGCTGACGGCGGGGGCGCTGCTGCGCACGTCCATGGTCACCTCGGGCGCGATCACCAACCGGATCGACCGGCTGGAGGCGCGGGGGCTGGTGGAGCGGGTCCGCGACGCCGGCGACCGCCGGTCGGTGCGGATCCGGCTGACGGGGGCCGGGCTGGCGCTGGTGGACGAGGTCGTCGGGCTGCACGCGCGGAACGAGGCGCGGCTGCTGGCGGGGCTGGACCCCGCGGAGCGGGATCGGCTGGCGGACACGCTGCGCACGCTGTTGGAGTCGCTGGGCGACACCGCGGACTGACCCCCGGCCTGCGGCGGGGGAGCGGACCGGTCCGGTCGGGGTGGGCGGGCGGGGTGGTCGGGGTCAGTGCGGGCGGGGGCGGACGGCGCGGGCGGCCCGTTCGGCGATCTCGGTGAGCGTCCCGGCGAGTTCGGGCGGGCCGAGCAGCGTGTAGTCGATGGGCAGCGCGGTGATGCGGTGCGCGAGGTACCACAGGGTGTCGCCGTGGGTGTGCAGCAGGGCGGTGCGCTCGCCGGCCGGTTCCAGGACGCCCTGCCACGCGGTGACGTGCGGGGCGGCCTCCTCGATCGGGGCGTGCAGCAGCAGCCGGGCCCGGATGGTGCCCGAGCCGCCCGCCAGGGCGTCCATCGCCCAGGTCACCGCGTCGGCGCCGCCGGGCGGGCGGCGGGCGGGGCGGCGGGCGCCGGTGCGGTGCACCTCGGTGATGCGGTCGGCGCGGAAGGTGCGCCAGGCGTCCCGGCCGGTGTCGTGGGCGACCAGGTACCAGCGGCGGCCGGCGGCGACGAGGCGGTGCGGCTGCGCCAGCCTGCGGCCGGTGGCGCCGTCGGCGGCGGTGTAGGCGAAGCGGACGTCCTCCCCGGTGACGCAGGCGGCGGCGAGCGCGGACAGGACGCCCGGGTCGGCGGCGACCGCGTCGGGTGCGGGTGCGGGCAGGGCGACGGCGGCCTCGGCGAGGGCGGCGACGCGGTGCCGCAGCCGGGGCGGCAGGACCTGCTCGAGTTTGGCCAGGGCGCGGGGGCCGCTGTCGGCGACGCCGGTGACGGCGGCCGCGGCGGCGGTGCGCAGCCCGATCGCGATCGCGACGGCCTCGTCGTCGTCCAGCAGCAGCGGCGGCATCGCGGCCCCGGCGGTGAGCCGGTAGCCGCCGGTGCTGCCGCGCGCGGCGTGCACGGGGTAGCCGAGGTCGCGGAGCCGTTCGATATCGCGGCGGACGGTGCGGGTGGTGACGCCCAGCCGCTCGGCGAGCTCGCCGCCGGGCCATTCGCGCGGGCTCTGCAGGAGGGACAGCAGCCGCAGCAGCCGTCCGGAAGGATCGCGCATGGATTCCATCCTGCCGCGCCATTAGGACGTTCGCCGACCTGGTGGCCGCCTAGCGTCGGAGACGTCGGCCGGGCGGGGCTCTGTGACCTGCGGAGGCGCGGCCGGCGCGGGACGAGCGGAAGGAGCGGGGACATGCTGCGGGGAATGGCGAACGTGAGCCTGTGGGCGGAGGACCTGGAGGCGGCGTCCCGCTGGTACGCCGAGCTGCTGGGCACCGAGCCGTACTTCAGCAAGGCGGGCCCGGACGGGAAGGTCGGGTACTACGAGTTCCGGATCGGCGACCGGCTGGACGAGCTGGGGCTGATCGACGCGCGGTTCGCGCCGCCCGGGCACGCGGCGGGGCGTGGGGCGGGGCCGGGCGGGGTGGTCCTGAGCTGGCACGTGGACGATCTGGAGGGGACGCTGGATCGGCTGCTGGAGATGGGCGCGACCCTGCACGAGGGGATCACGGCGCGGGGGGACGGCGGGTTCGTCACGGCGTCGGTCGTGGACCCGTTCGGCAACGTGCTGGGGATCATGAAGAACCCGCACTACCTGGAGGTGCTGGAGCGGACCGGCACCGTGAGCAGGCCGGCACCGTGAGCAGGCCGCCCGGCCCGCCGGCCGCCCGGCTCTGCGGGCCGGGCGGCGGGCCGGGGGCGGTGGGTCAGGTGGCGACGTAGTCGCGCAGGTGGCGGGCGGTGAGGGTGTCGGCGCCGGCGACGAGGCCGGCGGGGGTGCCGGTGTAGACGACGCGGCCGCCGTCGTGGCCGGCGCCGGGGCCGAGGTCGATGATCCAGTCGGCGTGCGCCATGACGGCCTGGTGGTGCTCGATGACGATGACGGTGTTGCCCGCGTTGACGAGGCGGTCCAGCAGGGCCAGCAGCTTCCCGACGTCGGCGAGGTGCAGGCCGGTGGTGGGCTCGTCCAGCACGTAGACGGCGGCCTTCTCGGCCATGTGGACGGCGAGCTTGAGGCGCTGCCGCTCGCCGCCGGACAGGGTGGTGAGGGGCTGGCCGAGCCGCAGGTAGCCCAGGCCGACGTCGGCGAGGCGGTCCAGGACGGCGCGGGCCTGCCCGGAGGGGAAGAACTCGCGGGCCTCGGCGACGGACATGGCCAGCACCTGGCTGATGTCCTTGCCGCGCAGCCTGTAGGTGAGGACCTCGGCGGTGTAGCGGCGCCCGTCGCACTCCTCGCAGACCGTCGCGACCCCGGCCATCATGGCCAGGTCGGTGTAGACCAGGCCGATGCCCTTGCAGCGGGGGCAGGCGCCTTCGGAGTTGGCGCTGAACAGGGCGGCCCTGACGCCGTTGGCCTTGGCGAACGCGGTGCGGACGGCGTCCAGCAGCCCGGTGTAGGTGGCGGGGTTGCTGCGGCGGGAGCCGCGCACGGGGGACTGGTCGACCACGACGACGCCGTCGCGTCCGGGCAGCGATCCGTGGATCAGGGAGCTCTTGCCGGATCCGGCGACGCCGGTGACGACGGTGAGGACGCCCAGGGGGATCTCCACGTCGACGTCGCGGAGGTTGTGCAGGTTCGCGCCCTTGATCGCCAGGTGGCCGGCGGGTTCGCGGACGGTGCCGCGCAGCCGGGCGCGGTCGTCGAGGTGGCGGCCGGTGAGGGTGCCGGACGCGCGCAGGCCCGCGACGTCGCCGGTGTAGCAGATGCGGCCGCCCTCGGTTCCGGCGCCGGGGCCGAGGTCGACGACGTGGTCGGCGATCGCGATGGTCTCGGGCTTGTGCTCGACGACCAGGACGGTGTTGCCCTTGTCGCGCAGCCGCAGCAGCAGGTCGTTCATGCGGGCGATGTCGTGGGGGTGCAGGCCGGCGGTGGGCTCGTCGAAGACGTAGGTGACGTCGGTGAGGGACGAGCCGAGGTGGCGGACCATCTTGACGCGCTGGGCCTCGCCGCCGGACAGGCTGCCGGACTCGCGGTCGAGGCTGAGGTAGCCCAGGCCGATCTCGACCAGGGAGTCCAGGGTGCCCTGCAGGGTCGCGACGAGCGGCGCGACCTGCGGGGCGTCGATGCCGCGGACGAACCCGGCCAGGTCGCTGATCTGCATGGCGGCGCAGTCGGCGATGTTGCGCCCGGCGATGCGGCTGCCGAGCGCGGCGGCGTTGAGGCGGGCGCCGCCGCAGGCGGGGCAGGCGGCGAACACCACGGCGCGGTCGACGAACGCGCCGATGTGCTTCTGCATGGACTCGCGGTCCTTGTTGAGGTACAGGCGCCGCACCTTCACCAGCAGGCCCTCGTAGCTGGTGTTCAACCCGTTGCTCTTGATCTTGGTGGCGGGCTTGTTGAGGAAGTCGTCCCACTGGCCCTCGGTGTAGTCGCGCAGGGGGACGTCGGGGTCGAACAGGCCGGAGTCGACGAACACCTTCCAGTACCAGCCGCCCACGCCGAAGCCGGGGACGGTGATCGCGCCGTCGTTGAGGGAGCGGTCGCGGTCGACGAGCTCGTCGACGTCGATGCTGCTGACGCGTCCCAGGCCCTCGCATTCGGGGCACATGCCCTCGGCGTGGTTGAAGCTGAACGCGCTGGAGGTCCCGACGTGCGGCTCGCCGAGGCGGCTGAACACGATGCGCAGCATGGCGTGGGCGTCGGTGGCGGTCCCGACGGTGGAGCGGGAGTTGGCGCCCATGCGTTCCTGGTCGACGACGATGGCGGCGGACAGGTTGCGCAGCGCGTCGACGTCGGGGCGGCCGAGGCTGGGCATGAACGACTGGACGAACGCGGTGTAGGTCTCGTTGATGAGGCGCTGGGACTCGGCGGCGACGGTGCCGAACACCAGGGACGACTTGCCGGATCCGGACACGCCGGTGAAGACGGTGAGGCGGCGCTTGGGGATGTCGACGTCGACGCCGGCGAGGTTGTTCTCCCGGGCGCCGCGGACCTCGATGACGTCGTGGCGGTCGGCCGCGGCGCCGGCGGCGGGCTCCCCGGCGGATTCCCCGGCGAGGGGGGCGGCGGGCGTCGGTGGGGCGTTCATGGGCGGCGTCACTCCCGGCTTGGTATTTTAGGGCGTAAAGAGATGCTCGAGCGGGTCAGTTTATTGCATAAGGAGATGCGGTTTGGTCGTCTTCGCCGGGCAGGGTGACGCCCGCGGTTCGATGCACCTGCTGTGGCGCGTCCCCGGGGACGCGGGCGGCGGCTCGTCCCGTCCCGGGCCCCGCCCGGGGCTGAGCGTGGAGGCGATCGTGGACACCGCGATCGCGGTCGCCGACGCCGAGGGGATGGCGGCGCTGTCGATGCGGGCGGTCGGGGAACGGCTGGGCCGCACGGCGATGGCGCTGTACACCTACGTGCCGGGCAAGGCCGAGCTGGTCGACCTGATGTACGACCGCGCGCAGGCCGAGCTGCCGTCCGGGTACGACGCGGCCGGCGGCTGGCGGGCGGCGGTGACGGCGTGGGCGGAGGACACCTGGGCGTTCTACCTGCGGCATCCGTGGACGCTGGCGGTGTCGCAGGCGCGGCCGGTGCTGGGCCCGAACGAGTACCGCGCGCTGGAGGCGCTGCTGGGCGCCCTGTCGGGCGCGGGCCTTGCGGCGGGGGACGCGCGCCGCGCGGTGGCGACGCTGTCGAGCGTGGTGCGCGGGGCGGCGCGGGTCGCGGCCGAGGCGCGGCAGGCGGCCGCCGCGACGGGCACCACCGAGGACGAGTGGTGGGACGCGCGCAGCGAGGTGCTGGAGGAGGTCGCGCCGGACTTCGCGGCGCGGTTCCCGCGGGTGGCGGAGCTGAGCGCCGCGGGCGCCTTCGACGACGAGGCGTTCGATGAGGCGTGCGGCGCGGCCGCGCCGGAGGGGGGCGGCGGCGCGCTGTATCTGGAGCGGGCGGCGCGGGAGGCGTTCGCGGGCGGCCTGGCGCTGGTGCTGGACGGCATCGAGGCCGCCGCCTCCCGAACCGCCCGGTGACCCGCGCGCCCCGTCCCCGGTGATCGTGCCCGGTGATCGCGTCCGGTGGCCTGCCTCTGATGGCCGGTGCCCGGTTCGTCCCGGACGTCCGGGGTAGGGCGCGCTAAAGGGCGCCCGCCGCACGCGGCGGGCGCGTGTCGTCCCGGGGGAGGCGTCGACGATGACGAGGTTCGGGTACTTCCTGTCCTGCGAGGAGCACGGGCCGGGCGAGCTGGTGCGGCAGGCGCGGCTCGCCGAGGAGGCCGGGTTCGAGGCGCTGTGGATCTCCGACCACTTCCATCCCTGGCTGGAGGAGCAGGGGCAGGCGTCGTTCGTGTGGACGGTGATCGGCGCGATCGCGGAGGCGACGTCGCTGCCGATCGGCACCGCGGTCACCTGCCCGCTGGTGCGCACCCATCCCGCGGTGATCGCGCAGGCCGCCGCGACGACCGCGGTGCTGACCGGGGGCCGGTTCGTCCTCGGCGTCGGCACCGGGGAACTGCTCAACGAGCACATCATCGACTCGCGGTGGCCGCCCGCGGCCAAGCGGCGGGAGATGCTGGAGGAGGCGATCGGGCTGATGCGGCGGCTGTTCACCGGCCGGCTGGTCACCCACCGCGGCGAGCACTACAGCCTCGACACCGCACGGCTGTACACGCTGCCGGACGAGCCGCCGCCGATCTACGTGTCGGGCTTCGGGAACAAGGCCGCGACGCTGGCGGGCCGGATCGGGGACGGGTTCATCTGCATGGCGCCGATCCCGGACCTGGTGTCGGTGTTCCGCGACGCGGGCGGTGCGGGCAAGCCGGTGCAGGGCGGGCTGAAGGCGTGCTGGGGCACCGACGCCGATGCGGCGCTGCGGACGGCCCACCGGCTGTGGGCCAGCGACTACATCCCGGGCGAGGCGAACCAGCTGCTGCCGCTGCCCCGCCAGTTCGACCAGCTGAAGGCGCTGGTGACCGAGGACATGGTGGCCGAGCGGGTGCCGTGCGGCCCGGATCCGCAGGTCCACGCGCGGGCGCTGCGCGAGTACGTCGACGCCGGGTACGACGACGTGTTCGTCCAGCAGATCGGGCCGGAGCAGGACGGCTTCTTCGACTTCTACGCCCGCGAGGTGCTGCCGCTGGTGCGCGGGGCCTGACCGGCCGCCCCGCCGGCGCCGCCGGCGCCGCCGGCCTCGTCCGGCCCGGCGGGGGCGGGCGGGTTGACGGCGGTGCCCTTGAAGAAGGTGTAGTGGAAGGTGCCGCCGGGCTCGGCGGTGCGCCGCAGCCCGTCGATGCCGTCCCGCCACTCCTGCGGCGTGGCGAGCCCGGCGGCCAGGGCGTCGTCGTGGACGGAGCCGACCATGGCGGTGAAGGTGTCGTGGATGAACCCCTGGACGAGCGCGGGCCGTGAGGCGTCCACGTACACGGTGCGGGGCCCGACGTGCACCCGCCCGTATCCGGCGTCGTTCAGCAGGGGATGCAGGCGCCGCCCGATCAGCGCGTCGCCGCCCTTGGCGGCCTGCAGCGCGACCAGGTGCCCGATGAGGGTGCGGGCGGCGGCGCTGTCGGGGTGGAAGAACGCCGATCCGTGGTCGCCCTCGATCACGGTGAGGGTGCCGCCGGGGCGCAGCACCCGCCGCAGCCCGGCCAGCGCCGCGACCGGATCGGGCAGGTGCTCCAGGACGAAGCAGACGAACAGGTGGTCGAACTCGGCGTCGGCGAACGGCAGGTCGCGCAGGTCGGCGCGCACGAACGTGACGCGCGCGCCGGGGCGGGCGGCGGTGACGCGGGCGCGGGCCCGCGCGAGCGACTCGGCGGACACGTCCACGCAGGTCAGCTCCGCGCCGGGGCTGCCGTCGACGAGGTGGAGGGTCTGGGCGCCGACGCCGCAGCCGACCTCCAGGACCCGGGAGCCGGCCGGGTAGCGGGTGCCGCCGTGCAGGAGCTCGGCGAGGGCGTCGGCCTGCTCGCCGAGCCGCCGCGCCTCGCGGTCGGTGTATCCGTGGACGTAGCCGGTCTCGCCGGTCGCGGTGGTTTCCATGGGTCCCACCGTGCCGCCACAATGGCTCGATGGACAGGTCCAAAGACGATGCGCCCGGCGGGTCCATAACGGCGGCGGGGACCCCCGGGGCGGACTTCCTGCAGCTCGACGTCCGCGACGCGCCCCGCGGGGGACTGGCGGACTGGCTGGCGGGACGGCTCCGCGACGCCATCGCCGACGGACGCCTGCCCGTCGGCGCGCGCCTCCCCGCGACCCGCACGCTGGCCGCCGACCTGCGCGTGTCGCGCGGCGTGGTCACCGAGGCCTACCGGCGGCTGGTCGACGACGGCCACGTCGCCGGGCGCGGCCGCGCGGGCACCGTCGTCGTCGCCGCCCCCCTCACCGCCGCCCCGCCCTCCGCATCCCCCTCGGCATCCCCCTCCGTATCCGTGACCGCCCGCCCCGCGGCCCCGGCGTCCCTCCGGGACGCGCGCCCCGACCGCGGCCCCGGGAACCGGAACCCGGCGGACGGCGCGCGCCCGCCGGAACCGGGGGAGCGGCCCGCCCCCGCCGCCCTGTTCCACGGCGAACCCGCCCGCAACGTGTTCGACACCCTGCGCGCCGCGCCCGCCCGCGTCGACCTGTCACCCGGCCTGCCCGACCTGACCGCCTTCCCCCGCACCGCGTGGCTGCGCGCCGAACGCGCCGTCCTGACCACCCTGCCCGCCTCCGGCCTCGGCTACGGCGACCCCCGCGGCGCCCCCGAACTGCGCACGGCCGTCGCGGCCTGGCTCGCCCGCAACCGCGGCGTGCGCGCCGACCCCGCCGACATCGTCATCACCACCGGCACCGCCCAGGTCATCGGGCTGCTGGCCCGCGTCCTGCACGACGCGGGCACCGGCACCGTCGCGATCGAGGACCCCGGATCCCTCGGCACCCGCCAGCACCTCGACTACTGGGGCACCGCCCACCCCCCGGTCCCCGTCGACGCCGACGGGATCCGCGTCGACCGGCTGCGCGCGTCCGGCGCCCCCGCCGTCCTGCTCACCCCCGCGCACCAGTTCCCCACCGGCGCCGTCCTGTCGGGCCCCCGCCGCCGCGCACTGATGGACTGGGCCCGCGACGGCGGGCTGATCATCGAGGACGACTACGACGCCGAGCACCGCTACGACCGTCCGCCCGTCCCGGCGCTGCGCTCCATGCTGGCCGACCGCGTCTTCTACGCCGGCAGCGTCTCCAAGCTCCTGGCGCCCGCGCTGCGCACCGGCTGGCTGCTGCCGCCGCCCGCGCACCGCGACGCCGTCGTGGACGCCAAACGCTGCTCCGACCTGGGCGGCGCGGTGCTGCCGCAGCTGGTGCTGGCGCGCCTGATGGAGTCGGGGGAGCTGGAGCGGCAACTGCGGTTCCTGCGCCGCCGGCACCGCGCCCGCCGCGACGCGATGATCCGCGCGATCGCCGAGCATCTGCCCTCCGCGACCGTCCACGGCGCCGCCGCCGGGCTGCACCTGACCGTCACCTTCGCCGACGGGGACACCGGCGAGCAGGGCGGCGACGCCGTCGACCGGGCCGTGGCGGCCGCCGCGCTCGAGCGGGGCGTCAAGACCCACCCCCTGTCATGGCACTGCCGGCTCCCGCACCCGCCCGGCCTCGTCCTCGGCTACGCCGCCGGGACACCGGCGCGGATCGCCGACGGCGTCGCGACCATCGGACGCGCCGCCCGCGCCCTCGGCCTGCCCTGAACGGCCCGGGCCGGGGCGGGCCGGGCCGGGCGTCAGGCGGCCAGCGCCTCGGACTCCCACAGGTCCCGGTACGGGCCCGGCTCCGCCAGCAGCGCGGCGTGCCCGCCGCGCTGCACGACCCGGCCGCCGTCCAGCACCAGCACCTCGTCGGCCGCCTCCAGCGCCGCGAGCCGGTGGGTGACCAGCAGCAGCGTCCCGCCGCCCGGCGCGGCCAGCAGCCCCCGCGTCAGCGCGTCCGCCGCCACCGGGTCCAGCGCCTCGGCAGGCTCGTCCAGCAGCAGCACCGGCGGATCGGCCAGCAGCGCCCGCGCCAGCAGCAGCCGCTGCCGCTGCCCGCCCGACAGCGCCCGGCCGCCCGCCCCCACCACCGTGTCCCAACCGTCCGGCAGCGCCCGCACCACCTCGGCGAACCCGGCCCGCCGCGCCGCCGCGTCCAGGTCCGCCTCCACGGCGTCCGGACGCGCCAGCAGCAGATTCGCCCGTACCGTCCCGGCGAACACGTGCGCGTCCTGCATCAACCCCCGCACCGCACCCGGCACCGCGTCCGGCGGCTCCGCGCACCGCCCGCCCCCGGAAACGGGGTCGGGGCCGGGGCCGTGCAGCAGGACCGCGCCTTCCGACACCGGCACCGCCCCCGCGACCACCTCCAGCAGCGTGCTCTTGCCGGCCCCGCTCGCACCCACCACCGCGACACGGCGGCCCGGCTCCACCCGCAGGTCCACGCCGTCCAGCGCGACCGCCCCGCCCGGTCTCACCACCCGCACCCCGAGCAGCTCCACCCCGAGCGGCCCCCGCACCGTCCCGCGCCCGCCGGCGGGGGAGAGCCCCCGGACGCGCGCCGCATCGCGAGCCCCGGTGTCGCGAGCCCCGGTGTCGCGAGCCCCGGTGTCGCGGGCCGTCGTGTCGTGGGCCGTCGTGTCGTGGGGCGTCGTGTCGTGGGGCGCCGTGTCGTGGGGCGCCGTGTCCAGCACCGCCGCGACGCGCCGCACCGCCGGCGCCACCTCACGCCACCGCTGCGCCGCACCCGCCAGCGGCAGCACCGACTCCACCGCCACCAGCGCCGTCAGCCCCAGCACCGCCGCCGCCACCTCGTCCGCCCCACCGCGCAGCCCCGCCCAGACCACGGCCGCCGCCGTCGCACCCTGCACCACGAACCCCGCCGCCGCGACCAGCCCCGACACCCGCGCCGCCGACCGCTCCACCCGCTCCAGCCGCGCCGCCGCCTCCCGCGCCCGCGCCGCGAACCGCCCGTCCGCCCCGAACATCGCCAGATCGGCCGCGCCCTCCAGCACGTCCAGCGCCCGCACCGCCAGCGCCTCGCGCGCCACGGCCGCCCGCGCCGCCGGGGGCCCGCCCGCGAC
>NZ_JBHTJA010000136.1:0-15157 GCF_042675525.1 Actinomadura sediminis | reverse complement strand
CCCGCGCCGGGGTCGCCGGTTCCCGTTCGCCCGGCCGCGGCGCGTCCACGCCCGCCCGGCCGCCGGCGGGGCGCCGCCCCGCCACCTGCCCGTCCGGCGAGTTCTGCCCGCCGGGCGGCCGCCGCCCGGCCTCCTGCACGGCAGGCCGCGCCGCGCCCTCCCCGTTCCGCGCGGGGTTCGCGGCGCCCGCGGCGACCACGACCATCGGGTCCGGCTCGCCGCGGATCCACACCCGCGCGAGCGTCACCACGGCGTCGACGCCGCGTTCCCGGCCGAGGAAGCGGACCTGCACGCGCCGCCGCCGGCCCGTCCGGACGACCGCCGCGAGCTGCGACCGCACCGCCGCCCGGGTGGCGAGGTCGCAGAACGACGCGAACTGCTTGCCCGACACGTAGCCCGCCGACACCCCGAGCAGCGCCGCGGCCTGCCGGTTGACGCGCCGCACGCTGCTGCTCCGGTCGAGCAGGAACAGCGGGACGGGCGCGTCCTGGAACACGGTGCGCAGCACGCGCCGCTCGTTCTCGGCCGCCGCCGACCCGCCCTGCTCGGGCCCGTGCTCGGAGCCCATGGCGCGCAGCGCCGCGAGCGCGAGTTCGAGTTCGACCAGCGCCGCGTCGAGCGTCGCGCGCAGGTCGGGTTCGGGCATGTCCGCGGCCTGCCGCAGCTCCCCGATGCGCCCTTCGAGCTCGGTGATCTCGCGCAGCATCGCCTCCGGCTCGAGCTGATCGAACTGATCGTGCATCCGATCTCCCTTTCGTCCGTTCGCCACGGCGAAACCGGATCGGCCACCGCCCTGACCGGGCCGGGCCCCGCTCTTCACGACCGCTTTTCCTTCGCCCGTCCGGCTAGGTGATCCCCTGGTCACCGACGATACGCTGCGCCAGCGCCGTGAGCTTCACGTGCCGTGTCTGAGAGATGCGGCGCATCTCGGCGAACGCCTCGTCGGCGTCGCAGCCGAGCGCGTGCATCAGGATGCCCTTCGCCTGGTCGACGACGGCGCGGGCCTCGACCGCCTCCTGGAGCTGGACGGCCGTGCGGTGCACGTCGTCGTACTGCTGGGTGTTCGACATCGTCGCGCTGCCCTGCGCCATCAGCAGCGAGGCCAGCGCGTGCCGCCCGGGGCCGAGCGACTTGGGCGTCACCCCGTAGAGGGTGAGGGTGACCATGACGTTGACGTTCAGGTGCGGGGACGTGATGAAGCAGCGGACGCCGCGGCGCAGCATGTCCGCCATCGCGTCCGGCCAGCGGGACTCGACGAGGATGTCGTCGGAGCCGTGCGGGCGCCGCTCGGTCACCACGTCGAACAGGGGGCCGTGGCCGCGCGCGAGCTGGCGGTCGGTGACCTCGGCGATGTCGGGATGGCTGGCGGCCGCGGCCAGCGGTTCGGGACGCGTCTCCTCGGGAACGGGAGGGTCGACGCCGTTCGTCCGGGGCAGGGCCCAGCGGACGCCGGACGCGCCGGCGCAGCCCGGGACGGCCCGGGCGGCCAGCTCGGCCACGCGGTGCAGCGTGCCCACGTCGGAGGACTCCCCGACCACGCCCAGCCGCGCGATCTCCAGCGCGAGCTGGTCGGTCAGGACCGTGTCGGTCGGCGTCACAACAACGACGGTATCTCGCCGGCCGCCGTGCGCGGACCCTCGCCCCGGGATCAGCTGTTCGGGGCCGCCTTGCTGATCTCGTGCAGCGGGCGGGCGACGTTCGGTCCGCCGCCGTCCGCGACGGCGAGGTCGCCCAGGGACACGATGCCCACGGGGCGGTGCAGGGCGTCCACCACGGGGAGCCGCCGGACGGCGTGCTCGCACATCAGCCGGACGGCCGTGCCCGTGTCGTCGTCGGGGCGGACGGTCGTCAGCTCGGCGGTGCACACGTCGCCGAGCGGCGTCAAGGAGGTGTCACGGCGCTCCGCCACGGCCCGGACCACGATGTCGCGATCGGTGACGACGCCGCACAGGCGTCCCGCGTAGGTGACGAGGACGTCGCCGATGCCCTCGTCGCGCATGACGCGTGCCGCCTCGTCGAGCGTCGAGTCCAGTGGCAGCGCCTGCGGGGCCGCGGTCATCACGTCGCTGATCATTCGTGACATCGCGTGCGGTTCCTCCAGTTTCTCCGGCGCTCGCATGGCCGTGTGCGCGCTTTACCCGCGCAAAGGCCGCCCATGCGGCCGTGTCGTGATCCGGCCCACGCCCGCCCGCGGCGGACGGGCGCCGGTGACGCGCCGCACCCGTCACCCGGCGGGCCGCCGGGTCAGAACGCGAAGACCATTCCGGTCCGCGAGCGCATCACGCAGTCGTTGGGATAGGTCTTGCGGAACCGGACGGGCCGTCCGCGCCACGTGCCCGCCGCCCGGACGGACACCGGCGAGTGGATCGCCGTGCACATCCGGCCGTCCGGCTCGTGCTCGAACCGGCCGCCCGACTCGGCCAGGTCGGCGCACGCCCGCATCGCCTCCGGGTGCCGCCCGCCGGGCGGATCGCAGCGCAGCGTGGCGTTGCGCGGTTCGGCGCCCTCCCGGCCGGGATGCTTCAGCGTCAGGCGGAGGGACGTGGCGGACTCGGAGTGGGCGACGGGCAGCAGGGCCAGGGCGGCGCCCACGAGGACGCTGCCGAGCGTGTGCGGCATCGAGGCTCCCGAAGGTCGGGGGTCGAACGACCGAGAGGTTTGGGGGGACGTCGCTCACTGTACTCGCTCGATTACCCAATGCGCATGCGAATGCCCGATCGTGCCGCGGACGTCCGGGGCCGGGAAGCGGGCGACCCCGCGGCCGAGGGGTGGCCGCGGGGTCGCATCGGGAGGAGCCGGGAGGAATCGGGGGTGCCGGGGGCGGGTCTGGAACGGTCCCGCCGGATCGGCCGGACGGGTCAGGCGGCGAGCGTGTGGGCGTCGGCCGGCTCGTCCGCGCGGGCGCGTCCCGCGCGGGGGTGGTCGGCGAGGGCGTCGCGGAGCTGCTTGCGGCCCCGGTGCAGGCGCGACATGACCGTGCCGATCGGGGTCCCCATCATCTGGGCGATCTCCTTGTACGGGTAGCCCTCGACGTCGGCCAGGTACACCGCGTCGCGGAACTCCTTCGGCAGCGCGCGCAGGGCGTCGACGATCCGCGCGTCGGGGATGCGGTCGAGCGCCTCGTGCTCGGCGGACCGGAACCCCTCGGCGTGGGCCTCGCCCTGGGCGATCTGCCACTCCTCCAGCTCCTCGGAACCGGCGCGCTGGGGCTCGCGCTGCTTCTTGCGGTAGGTGTTGATGAAGTTGTTGGTCAGGATGCGGTGCAGCCAGGCCTTGAGGTTCGTGCCTTCCTTGAACTGGTGGAAGTTCACGTAGGCCTTGGCGAGCGTCTCCTGGACGAGGTCCTCGGCGTCCGCGCTGTTGCGGGTCATCCGGACGGCCTGGGCGTACAGGGGGTCGGCCAGGGGAAGGACGTCGCGCTCGTAACGCTCGGTGCTCGGCAGGTCGCGGTCGGTGCGAAGGTCGGTGGTGAAGGTAGCAGCGGTCATCATCGCTCCCGTGGTCGTTGCCTGCAGGTGCGGGCCTGCAGTCGCGCGCTCGGCGGCGTGCGCGCGTGTGTCGGGCGGAAGACCGCCCCCCGTTCATTGGTACGTGCCACCGGTTTCCGACGGTTTTCGGCCGGGTTCATGACGCGTTTCGACGTCGATGGCCTTGGTCGGGCGCCGGGCGTTCCCCGTCGGCTCTGCCGGGGTCCGGCGTGTCGGGTCGCTCGGCCGCGCATGGAAGGTGGGCCGAGGGAGACGCGCGAGTCGGGCGATGCCAGGGCGACCCCGTGCTCCGGGACGTCGCGGGTCGTGTCCGGACCGGCGCTCTTGCTCTCCGGTGGTGTTCCCGTTACGTAAGACGCACGGTAAGGCCCAAATGGTTGCGTGGCGTCCGTCACAAGAAGTGGGACGCCCCCAGAAGCGCGTGGCTCCTGGGGGCGTACTTTACCCGTCGATCAGGTGAACTGGGCGGTCCGTCCCGGCAATGCTGACCGGGCCGGACCTGCCGGTCAGGGGAGCAGGAGGTTCAGCGCTCCTTCCATCAGGGCCTCCCGCCGGGCCTTGTCGCCGACCTGCTCGAGACCGAACCCGAGCAGGACGGTGTCCTTGGTCGCGACCGCCGACACCGAGTCGATGAGGGCCTCCGACCGGACGAACTCGCTGACGTTGCCCGGGCTGCCCGCGGGCGCGCCCTGGACCGTCCACGGCCCGAGCCCCGACTCGAAGTCCGCGGTGTCCAGCGGCCCCTCGGACGTCGTCACCTTCGTGTCGTCGATGAACACCCCGGCCTCGCCGGTGAACGGGTCGCTCACGTAGGCGATCGACACCTCGACCTTCTTGCCCGCGTAGGCGGACAGGTCGAACGAGGTCGGCACCCAGCCGTCCGACTCGCCGGTGAACGCGTGCCACTCGCCGGTCGTGCCGGTGTCGCCGCAGGGGTTGCCGCGGGTCAGGTAGTGCTCCAGGAACGGGTGCATGTCGAGCAGGTACTCCTGCTCGCACTGGGTCGGGACGGTGCTGTCCGTCCGCCCGTTCTCGTCGGGCAGCGTCGTCCAGTCGCCGGCCCCGGCCGTGTGCGCCTCGACGATCACGTTGTCGTACCCGCCCTCGGTGCTGTACGACAGCTGCGCCTGCAGTTTCGGCGCCTGCGCGGCCGTGACCCCGGTCAGGTCGATCGTCCGCGTGAGCCGCCGGTAGACGGCGTCCTGGTGCGTCCCCGCGACGTACCACCGGCCCTGGACCGGCTCGGTCCCCGCGGCGGCGCCCGTGTAGTCGCCGGCCTTCCAGCTGCGGAACTGCGGGAAGTCCCTCACGGGCAGGACGGACGAGGTGACCTGGAAGCCGCCCGCCTCGTCCAGCTTGTTGGACGACGTCCCGGCCAGCCCCGCCTCGATGCCGGAGAACGGCCGCCCGGACCCGACGAAGGCGGTCGGGGAGCCGATGTGCTGCCGGTCGTAGGCGCCCAGGTAGTACTGGAAGAAGTCGTCCGACAGCAGCTCGCAGTCGTCCCGGAAGCTGGTCGTGATGACGCACGGCTCGTCCGGGGATCCCTTGAGCCCGTAGTAGAGGCCGCCGCCGTTGTACCTGCTGGCCGCGCCGGCGTACCCGGTCGTCTCGCCGACGTGCAGCAGCTTCCCGCGCTCGTTCAGGTATGCCCGGACGTGCAGTTGCAGGTCCTTCGCGCGGTCCGCGACCTGCGAGTCCGGCATCGGCCCGATGGGCGTCCGCACCGGCTCGTCGGCCTCGTCCTGCGTCAGGCGGTTGTCGCCCAGGTACCAGACCACGGCCCGGAAGTGCTTCAGGACGCCCAGGTGGTGCGGCGCGCCGTCCTCGTCGACGTCCCACACGAGCGGGGTGTGCCCGGCCTCGCGCACCAGGTCGGCGTACTGGCCCGCGTACTTGGGCGCGTCCGTCCCGGACGGGTAGGTCGGGTTGACGCCGGTGTAGTCCTCGTCCGCGATGACGAGCACGTCGGCCTTCTTCTGGTCGCGGACCTCGTAGGTGAAGCGGTCGCTCTCGACGCGCTCGCCCTTCTCGTTCGTCCCCGCGAACCACACCTCGACCTCGTCCCCGGGCTTCTGGCCCGTGACCTTGCCGCGGAACTCGCCGTAGTACTGATCGTTCGCGTCGCCGTACCGGTCGCCGCCGCGCCACTCGCGGGCGCCGTCCTGCCGCACCGGGCCGCCGTTGATCCGGTAGAGCAGGTCATGGTTCTTCAGCGACCGGCGGATGATCGCCGACACCTCCTGCACCGGCCCGTACGACACCTTGAACGGGTCGGTCTCGAAGTCGGGCGTCGTCCGCTCGACGACCGAGACCGGGTCGTCCGGGTCCTGCGCCGACCGGGCAGTCGCGATCGCCAGCGGCAGGTTGTACCGGAACTCCCTCTCGATCAGCGCCTCGTCGTCGGGGAACTCGAAGCCGCTGCCGCACTCGTTCGGCTCCCACTCGTCGTCCGGGTCGTACCCGGCGGCCGTCGCGCAGGTCGCCATCTCCGGCGTGTAGGACAGGGTGCCGTACACGTTGTCGGTGTGGTCGTTGGTGTCGCCGTTGGTCGTGTAGAGCTGCGCGCTGAGCTGCGGGACGTACCCGGGGACGGCCGGGTCCTCGGCGTCGCCGAGCAGCGCCTCGTAGATCGGGTCGTCCGGGCTGCGGGTGAGCGTCTGCCAGCCGTTGCCGTACAGCAGCAGCTCCGCCGCCGAGTGGTAGTTGACCAGGAACTTCGGCCGCAGCCGCTCGAACAGCTTCATCTGCGCCTGCGTCTCCGGCTCCGAGCCGGGCGCCGGGCCGCGGTAGGTCGCGTTCGTCCGCAGCGGCGACGATCCCTCGTTGTCGTACCCCCACTTGTACGGGAAGTTCCGGTTCAGGTCGACGCCGTCCTGGCCGGTGATCCGCCCGTCGCCGTCGTTGTCCCGGACGTTCTTGCGCCAGAGCCGGAACCCGTCCTCGAACGTCAGGTCGTAGCCGTCCGGGTTGACCACCGGGACGAACCACAGGTCCGTGGTGTCGACGATCTTCGTGAGCTCGGCGTCGGTGCCGTAGCCGTCCACGTAGTGGTGCAGGAGCCGCCGCACCATCTCGGGCGTGATCCACTCGCGCGCGTGCTGCGCCGCCTGGTACACGACCACCGGCCGCTGCCCGTCCCGCAGGTTCCCGACGTCCTTGCTCACCCGGACGGCCGTGATCGGCTTGCCCTGGTGGCTCTTGCCGATGTCCACGGTCTTCGCGATCGAGGGATTGTCGGCCGCGACCTTCAGCAGCTCCTCGCGGAGGTTCCCGGGGCCGCTGTAGGGGCGGAACACGTTGTCGGGGGCCGCCTTGGCGCGCGCGCGGACGTCCTTGCCGTCCACCTTCTTGACCTTCAGGCCGAGGCCCTGCCGGTTCAGCTCGGCGGCCATCGCGCCGTTCATCACGGCCTCGACGCGGACGCGGCCGTCGCCGCCCTTCCCGGTCTCGACGTCCTCGTGGTCGAGTCCCGCCCGGTCGAGGATCTTCATCTGCGCCGGTGTCAGCTCGGCGGTGTAGACGTCCACGGTGCCGCTCGCGGCACGCGGTCCGGGGGCGGCGTTCGCAGGGGCCGCCGTGAGCGCTCCGATCAGGAGCGCCCCGGCGGCCAAGATGGGTGTGAGTCGTTTGTGCCGGAACAGCGTGCGCGTCATCGCGCCCTCCCTGGCATTGATCACAACGGGGGTTGCGTGATCGTCATCCGGGGCGAGAGGGGTGTCAACGCACCATTGGCGTCATTTGCCGCTTCTGGTCATTTCGGTACGCGCGTGCACCGGACGTCCGGCTGGTGCGTCCGGCGCGCGCGAGAAATCGCGGCCGCTTTCCGCATAGCGCGGACGCACGGACCTCGCCGGATGTAGCGTCACCCTCACCAGGGGTTGTCAGTGCTCGTCAAAGGCGCCTGCCGGCCGGGTGCGGCGCGTCGTTCGACCAGGGGGTCCGCATGACCGTCCCGCAGAGCCGCCCGCCGGACGTCGCCGACGGCGCACCGGACACCGCCGCGGGCGCACCGCCCGAGGGGTACGCGCCCCGGTTCCTGCACCAGCGGCTGTTCGGCGTCGCCCGCATCGCCGCCTTCACCCTCGACCGCGACGGCCGCATCCTGTACTGGAACGCCGCCGCCGCCGACCTGTTCGGCGTCCCGCCCGACGACGCCGTCGGGCACGACCCCGCCGCCCTCCTGCGCCTCCCCGGCGAGCACCGCGCCGCCTTCCAGCCCGGCGCGTTCGGGCACGTCTGGTGCGGCGCCTGCACCGTCCCCCGCGCCGACCACGGCGAACTCGTCGAGACCGCCTGGTGGGTCTACCCCCTCGAGGACGCCCCCGGCATCGGCGCCCTCGCCCTGGCCGCCGACCTGCGGCACCTCCGCGAGGAGGGCCCGGGCCTGTCCATGGGCGGCGTCCTCGTCGCCGGGCCCGACGGCGCCGCCCGCCGCGACTCCGGCGCCCGGCTGCTGCGCGTCGAACCCGCCCTCGCCGCCTCCGCCGACGCCGACGCCGCCCGCGCCCTCGCCCGCCTGCTGCCCCCCGCCGACCCCGCCACCCCGGTCATCGCCCGCCGCGTCCTCGACCTCGGCTGCCCCGCCGTCACCCTCAGCCTCACCATCCGGCTGCCGATCGTCCCCTACCGGGGCGGGCCGCCCGACGACCCGCGCGTCCGCCCCCGCGCCGCCGGCGCCGCCCGCCCCGGCGAGCCCCCGCGCCCCGACACCGTGCGCGAGCACCTCGCGTTCCTCGGCGAGGCCGGCGACCAGATCGGCGGCTCCCTCGACCACCTGCAGGCCGCCCGCACCCTCGCCGCCGCGATCGTCCCCAGGTTCGCCGACTTCGCCGCCGTCGAACTCCTCGACGTCGTCGCCGACGCCGCGGGCCCCGCCGCCGACATCGACGACACCGTCCGCGTCCGCCGCGTCGGCGTCGTCCACAACGACGAGCCCGGACGGTGGGACGACGCCGTCCCCGAAGGCGAGGTCCTCCGGCTGCCGCCCGGCACGTCCTGCCTGCAGGCCATGCGCAGCGGCCGCACCGTCCACGTGCCGCGCGTCGACGACGCGTGCGCCGCCCGGCTCGCCGCCCCCTTCACCGACCGCGACCTGCGCCCCCTCTACACCGGACGCGCGCTCGTGATCGTCCCGCTGATCGCCCGGGGCCGCGCCCTCGGCAACATCAAGCTGCTCCGCAAACCCGACCGGCCCGGCTTCGACGACGTCGACCTCGCCCTCCTCGGCGAACTCGCCCGCCGCGCCGCGCTCTGCATCGACAACGGCCGCCTCTACCGCCGCGAGGTCCAGGTCGCCCAGGAACTCCAGCGCAGCATGCTCCCCGACGACCCGCCCGACGTCGCCGGCGCCCGCGTCCGCTACCGCTACCGGCCCGCCGGGCAGGCCGCGCAGGTCGGCGGCGACTGGTTCGACGCCATCCCGCTGCCCGGCTGCCGCCTCGGCATCGTCGTCGGCGACGTCATGGGCCACGGCCTCACCTCCGCCGCGATCATGGGCCAGCTCCGCACCGCCGTCCGCACCCTCGCCGGGGAGGACACCCGCCCCGGCCGCCTCCTCCGCCAGCTCGACGGCCTCGCCCGCCGCCTCGGCGAGGACTACCTCGCCACCTGCCTCTACGCGATCTACGACCCCGTCGCCCGCACCTGCACGCTCGCGAACGCCGGGCACGTCCCGCCCGTCCTCGTCGCCCCGGACGGCGGCAGCCGCGTCCTCGACCTCCCCGAAGGCGTCCCCATCGGCGTCGGCGGCGCACCCTTCGAAGCCGTCCAGATCCCCGTCGAGGACGGCTCCCGCCTCGTCCTGTGCACCGACGGGCTCCTCGAACGCCGCGACCGCGACCTCGACGAGGGCCTGCGGGAACTGCGCGGCCACCTCGCCGCCGCGCCCCCCGACCTCGACGCCGCCTGCGACGCCGTCCTCGCCGGCCTCGGCAGCGACAACCCCGTCGACGACGTCGCCCTCGTCGCCGTCGGCTTCGACGGCCTGCCGCCCGCCGACGTCGCCGCGTGGGACCTCGAACCCGAACCGTCCATGGTCCGCTGGGCGCGCGCGCAGGTCGCCGAACGGCTCACCCGGTGGGGCCTCGACGCCCTCACCCCCACGATCCAGCTCCTCGCCAGCGAACTCGCCACCAACGCGCTCCTGCACGGCGCCGGGTCCGTCCGCCTCCGCCTCGTCCGGGGGCGCGCGCTCGTCTGCGAGGTCTACGACGACGGCGCCGACCTCCCGCACCTGCGCACCGCCGCCGCCACCGACGAGTCCGGCCGCGGCCTCCAGCTCGTCAGCCACCTCGCCGCCCGCTGGGGCACCCACCGCACCGCGCACGGCAAGGTCGTCTGGTTCGAGCACGACCTATAGGGAACCGTCACCCCCGCGACAGATCATTTCCGGCGCCTGCTCCGTTCAGATCGAACAGTGGGCGAACATCTGACGCTGCCGATCCCGGAGACCCTCGAGGCCGTCTACGCCGTCGCGTCCACCGCACCCGTCACCGCAGACCTGGCCCGCACCGAGGTGGCCCGCCGCATCGAACCGCCCCTGCGCGACCTCACCCTCGGCATGCTCGACAGCCCCATGGTCACCCTCGACCAGCGCCCCGTCGCCGACTGGCCCCCGCTCCCCACCGACCTCCTCACCGCCTACGGCGCCGCCCCCGGCGACCTCGCCGCCCTCGCCCGCGCCACGCACCTCCTCGTCGTCCGCGCCGCGTACCGTCCCGGCCGCCCGCCCGCCCACGAATGGGCCGCCCGCACCATCGCGCACGCCGTCCCCGGCACCGTCATCGACGTCTTCACCCCGCGCATCCTCACCCCCGACCACCTGGAACGCTCCCTCCCGTCCCCCGACGGGACCGTCCGGCTCACCGACTGGGTCCTCCTGCCGCACACCCCGTCCGGCGCCGGCTACTGGTTCACCACCCGCGGCCTCGCCCGCTTCGGCCTCCCCGAACTCCAGACCGAGGACGTCCCCGCATCCCTCGTGGAACCGTGGGCCCGCGTCCTCAACGGCCTCACCCACCGGCTCCTCGACCTCTGGCACGACGCGCTCCGCACCGCCGCCGACACCGCCCGCCTCCCCGCCGTCGTGTCCGTCGGCCCACGAGACGTCGCCGCGCAGGAGCTCGCCGAACCCGCCGGCCGCGAGATCGCCGTCCGCCTGCACCTCGACGGCGACGTCCTGACGGTCCGCCCCGCCGAGGACGGCCCCGCCCGCCTCGAGTCCCTGTGCGCCGCACTCCTCGGCCCACCTTGCCGATGATCTTCGTGGGACGCAGGATCGAAACGTGACATCCGGCCCGCACGAACGTCCAGAACCCGAACCCGAACTCCCGCACCCGGGAGACGTCCACGTGGCGGGCAGAACCAAGCCCCCTGCGGGCGCCCCGCGGCGCCCTTACCGTCCGGATACACCCGCCTCACCCCTGCCGCCCCCCGGCCCGTCCCCGTGGACGCCCCACCGGGAGCAAGCGCCACCCCCGAGCACCGCACCCCCGCCGTGGGCCTCGCCAGGGGCCACCCCCGGCAGCACGGCACCGACGTCCCCCCAGCGGGCCCCGCAGCCCGGCGCCGGGCCGTCCGCGCCCGCCGAAGGCGCGGCGCCGCGGTCCGGAAGCGGCGCACCCCCGTCGTCGGACTCCCCGGAGGTGCCCCCCAGGGGAGCGGCGCCGACGTCGCCCCAGCGGGTTCCGCAGGGTGAGCCGTCGCCGGGTGGCGCGTTCGGGCCCTCGCACGGCGAGTGGTCGGCCGGAGAGCCGCCGGGGACGGGTTCGGGCGGCGCGGATTGGTCGTCGGTTTCCGGGACGTCCGGTGGTGGCCCGGCGCTCGGTGGGGGCGCGGCGGCGGCGTCACCTGATCGGGCTTCGTCCGACGAGCCGCTGTCTGCGGGCGGGGCCGGGGCGTCGCAAGGCGGGCCACCGTCTGCGGAGCAGTCGTCGGGTGCGGGTCCGGGCGGCGCGGGTTGGTCGCCGGTTTCCGGCGCGTCCGGCGGTGGGGCGTCCGAGCCCGGTGGGAGCCCGACGCCGTGGTCGGAGACCGGCGACGCTCTTGGCGGTGCGGGGCCGACGTCGCCCCAGCGGGTTCCGCAGGGTGAGCCGTCGCCGGGTGGCGCGTTCGGGCCCTCGCACGGCGAGTGGTCGGCCGAAGAGCCGCCGGGGAGAGGTTCGGCCAGCACGGGTCGGTCGTCGGTTTCCGGGACGTCCGGTGGTGGCCCGGCGCTCGGTGGGGGCGCGGCGGCGGCGTCACCTGATCGGGCTTCGTCCGACGAGCCGCTGTCTGCGGGCGGGGCCGGGGCGTCGCAGGGCGAACCACCGTCTGCGGAGCAGTCGTCGGGTGCGGGTCCCGGTGGTGTGGATTGGTCGCCGGTTTCCGGCGCGTCCGGCGGTGGGGCGTCCGCGTCTGCTGGGGGCGCGGTGCCGCGGTCGGGGAGCGGTGCGGGGTCGTCGTGGGGTCCTGCTGGGGCGGACGACACCTCTGGGGGTGCGGCGTCGCCCCAGGGGGCCTCGCAGGCCGAGTCGTCGGATGCGGCCGTGTCGGGTCGTTCGCCTGGTGGGCAGCGGTCGGCGGAGTCGTCGGGTGCAGACTCAGGCGGTGCGGATTGGACGTCGGTTTCCGGGACGTTCGGTGGCGCATCTGCGTCTTCCGAGGGCGCGGGGGCGTCGTGGGAGCCTGCCGCGCCGGAGGGGGACTCTGGCGGTGCGGCGCAGGCGGCGGCTCCGGGAGCCTCCCACGACGAAGCGGCTTCCGCTGAGCGCCGGGCGGCCGGGGATGTGGGCTCGTCGTGGGCGCCGGACCGGCCGGGCGGCCCGGCGTCGCCTCTGGGCGCTGCGCAGGGGGACCGGGATGAGCGGGCGCCGTCTCCGGAGCCCGGGACCGACCGGGGCGCGGGACCGTCGGCGGAGCGCGCCGCGTCCGGGAGTGCGGGGCCGGGGTCCTTCGACGCGCCGTCCGATTCGGGTGTTCCGGAGGACGAGTGGCGGCCCGGGCCCGCGGCGCGGAAGGCGCGGGGGCGGCGGATGCCGTGGCCGTGGAGGTCGCGGGGGAAGGCGGGGCCGGCGTCCGGTGGGGAGGTGCCGTCGCGGCCGGCCGAGCCGTCGGCGACGTCCCTCGACTGGACGCCCCGTGGACCTCGGGTGCCGGGGGACGAACCGGTGCCGGACGCCTCGGCCCGCGACGGCGAACCGGCGGGGCCGTCCGGGGCCGAGCGGCCCCCCGGGCGCGGGCTCCCGCCGGGACGTGCGCCGTCGGCGCCGCGGGGGCTTCCGCCCGGGAAGGACGACGACGGGCTGTGGAGCGTCGTCGGGGCGGTCGGCGAGCCGCCCGGTGCGGAGCCGGCCCGGGACGACGCGTCCGGTGGCCCGGAGGACGCACGGGCGGATTCGGCGGCGTGGGTGCGGCGTGGGGCGCTCGGGACGGCCCCCCGCGAACCGGTGGAGGTTCGGGAACCCGAGCCGGTTCGGCTCCGCAAGCCGCCGGTTCGGCGGCCGGAGACCGATCCGGGACGGCGTGCGGCGCTCGTGGACGACTTCGTCGGGGAGTTCGTGGGGAGCGCGACCTGGGCCGCGACGCTCGCGGTGCTGGAGGGGGCGTTCCCGGGGTCGGGGATGGCGGTGACGCTGTCCCGGCGGGCGGACGAGCTGTGGGGTGCGATGGTCGGGCTGGATCGGCGCGCGGAGCTGGGCGTGCCCGCGTGGGTCGATCACGCGGGGATGGTGCTCGACCTCAGCGCGCACGCGGAACGGTCGGTGCCGGACGTGCGGCGGGGGCGCGCGTCCCGTCCGTATCCGGGGGCGTTCGTCATCGACACGCTGGACCCGTTGCGGTACCACCGGCCGGTCGGGGGGCCGGTGGCGCCGGGCGCGGGGACGCTCGCGGCTCCGCGGGCCGAGGACGAGGACAGCGGCGTCGTGATCGTCGGGAGCCTCGCCGCGTCGGGGACGCGTGTCCTGGATTCGGCGGAGTTGTGGCGGTACGCCGGGCGGGTGGTGGCGGGGACGCTGCACGAGCCGGGACGCGCGGACACGCGGGCGCGGGCGCGGCGGGCGCTCCGGGCGCTGCGGCGCGCCGTCGTGGTCGATCCGGAGCTGCGGCTGGCGCTGTGCCTCGGGGTGGACGAGGCGCGCGTGCCGCGGTGCATGCTGGCGCTGACGGTGCGGGACGAGACGCCGCGGTTCGTGCGCGCGTGATCAGTCGTCGGCGCGGAGCGAGGTGAGGTCGCAGCGGCGGTCTTCGGGGAGTTCGCGGATGCGGGCCGCGAGCTCCCACGGTTCGGTGTCGTCGTCGGGGAGCAGCCCGCAGAGCAGGGCGCTGCGGGTGCGGACGGCGGTGAACGGGCCGAACCGCGCGACGCCGTCGCCGCGCAGTTGCGCGAGTTCGGTGAGGAGGGCGCCGAGCGCGGACGGGTCGTCGGGGGCGTAGACGCCGCGCGCGTAGGAGAACAGTTCCTCGGCGAGCGCGTCGGGGCGCATGCCCGACAGGTGGTAGGCGGTGCCGAGCCAGCCGCCGTCGGCGCGCGGGTCGCGGACGCGGACGCGGAGCCCGTACTCGGACGCGCAGCCCTCGTAGGCGTCGGTGAGCAGCGCCTCCGCCTCGCCCTCCTCGCTGAGGAGGAGCCCGCCGACGACGCCCTCGTCGCGGTCGAGCCGGTCGAGCATCTCGCGGCGCAGTTCGTGGACGTCGCGTTCGACGGCGTCGAGGGAGCGGGCGAGGGCGCGCTGGGCGTCGCGGTCGGCGTCGAGGCCGCCGAGGTCCTCGGTGAGTTCGCCGACGGTCTTCTCCAGGGCTTCGACGCGGTCGTGCAGGGCGTCGAACCGGTCGAGGACGTCCGGGGCCGGTTCGGGCTGCGGGATCGGGATGCCGGGCGCCGCGACCTCGGCGACGTCGGCCTGCAGGGATTCGTGGCGGCGGGCGAGTTCGGCGAGCTGGGCGCGGAGTTCGCGCAGTTCGGCCTGGGCGCGGGGGAGCCGCTTGTCGGAGGCCAGGTAGAGCTCGCGTCCGGCGATCGCAAGGCAGAGCAGGACCAGGATCACGGTGGTCATGTCACTCCTCGAGAGGCGGCTGCGCTCTCGACGATAACCACCCGGGGCCGCCCCCGCCGAGGGGGCGGCCGATGTCGTCCGAATGGCCCGGCATTTCCTCAGCCGAAGAGGCCGCCGAGGAGCCCGCCGAGGACCTCGCCGATGCCGCCGGCGATCTCGCCGCCGACGGCGTTCGCGATCTCCCCGCCGACGGCGTTCGCGGCCTCGCCGAACGCGGCGTTCGCGACCTCCCCGGCGGCCTGCCCGGCGAAGTCCTGCGCCATCTGCCCGGCGTACTGCCCGCCCTGGTCGAAGGCGTACTGCCCGGCCTGCGCGAACGCCTCCTGCCCGGCCTGCCCGATGGCGTTGCCGAACTGGTCGACGGCCGGGTACGCGGCGGCGTTCGCGGCGTAACCGGCGGCGTTCACGGCGGCGTCGCCCATCGCGCCGGCCGCCATGGCGCCGCCGATGCCCGCGGCGTCGGCGCCGTGCCCGTGCCCGTGGCCGTGGTGCCCCGGGTGCCCGTGGTGGACGGGCGGGGGCGCCGGGTGCCCGTGGGCGGCCGGGGGGTACGCGCCGGGCGGCGGCGGTGCGCCGTACGGGCCGCCGGGCTGCGGGTACGGGGCGGGCCCGCCGGGCGGCGGCTGGTGCTGC
>NZ_JBHTJA010000135.1:0-15888 GCF_042675525.1 Actinomadura sediminis | reverse complement strand
ACTGCATGGGAGACTGTGTGGGAGAGTAGGACGCCGCCGGACCTTTTTTGCAGGAAGGCCTCACCGTTTATGGTGGGGCCTTTCTCATTTTGTGGGCCGGGTTGTGGTGGTGAAGAGGCCGAGTGCGATGAGTCCTGCGGTTCCGGAGATGAGGGGGAGCGGGCCGGGGCCGGCGATGTCCAGCACGGCGCCTCCCGATGGTCGCCGGTCCGTCCGTGTGGGAAGCGAGCGGGGCGTCAGCGGCCGAGGGCCGTGTCGAGGGTTGCGGCCCATTGCCGCAGCAGCCTCTCGCGGCGGGCCGAGTCGTCGGTGAGCAGGTCGGCGAGCCCGAGGCCGCGCACGAGGTCGAGCGTCGCCTGCACGGTCTCGCGGACCCCCGGCACGGACTCGTCCGCGCCCAGTGCCTCGACCGTCAGGCGGTGCGCCTCCCGGCCGACCCGGGCCTCCAGCGGAACGACTTGCGCGCGCAGCTGCTCGTCTGAGCTCGCCGCCACCCACAGCTGCAGCGCGGCCCGGAACAGCGGCGTCGTGTACATCTCGCCGAGCAGCGTTACGACGTCGAGGGTGCTCGGACGTCGGTCGGCGAGTTCGTCCAGCCGCTCCCGCATCTGTGACATGCGGACCTCCGAGCCGTACTCGACCGCGGCGGTCACCAGCTCCTCGCGGGTGCGGAAGTGGTGCTGCGCCGCACCACGCGACACCCCGGCGCGCTCAGCGACGACGGCCACGGTCGTCCCGGCCCATCCGGCGGAGGCCAGGCACTCGACTGCGGCCTCCAGGAGACGTCGCCGCGTCGCGCGGCTGCGGTCCTGCTGGGGTTCGCGTGGCACTGCCTGCGTGGTCATCTCTTCCTCGGCTCGGCGTGGTCTCCAGTCAATCAAAGGCCCGGAAGGAAAAACAATCAAGCACGCTTGATTCTTTCCCGCGCCGCCCGCCGAGTGCGCTGGGTCGGACCCGTTGCGACCAGACCGTGCTTCGTTCGGTGTCGCGGCCCCCGCGACCGCACGAACCCGGCTTGTGCACGTCCTGGGCGGCCGCCCTTCAACGAACGACGACATTCCACTGTGCCATGCCTTGCCCGGGGGAGCGGTGAGGGGTAGGCAACGGCCCGGCCGGGAGCGTAGCTGCCCTAGGGGAGCCCCTAACCGTGTGGGCGCGCGCGGGCGGTTTGCTGTGGGGCGGGCCGAGAGGAGTTCTGTATCTTCCATATGTATTTATCTGGGGCGAGTTAGAGAAAGTGGGTATCGCAGTTCTTGATCATCTATTTTTCTCGAGAAATGTTTGCTCCGAGGGGGTTCGGTCTCCTTCTGCGGCGGCTACGCTCTGCTGTGAATGCATCTCGATGCGTCACATGCCGAGCGCACGGCGTCGTGCAGATTGGAAGGTCATCATGCCTACCCCGATCCCCTCCGAGTCCCTCAGCGCGTTCTTCGCATTCCACCTCAAGAGGAGCCGCGAGCAGAAAGGCTGGTCCCAGTCCGAACTGGGGGCGAGGGCCGGCATCCCAGGTGACCTGGTCGGCGGCATCGAGGTCTGCGCCCGCCGCCCGACGCGCCGGCTCGCCCGGAGCCTGGACGAGGTATTCGGGCTGGAGCAGTTCTTCGCGGCCCTCTACCCGCGCGTCATCGAAGAGATCGGCATTCCGCCGGGGTTCGCCGACTTCATGGAGGCGGAAGCGGAGGCCGCGATCATCAAGCTCTACGAGAACTTCGCGATCAGCGGCCTGTTCCACACGAACGAGTACGCGCGGGCAGTCCTGCGAAAAGGCAGGCATCCGGACAAGGTCGAACAATTGCTGGCGGCGCGGATGGAGAGAGCAGAGGTCCTGCGCCGAGAGGCCCCGCCCGTGATCGTCGCTCTCATCGACGCTTCGGCCCTCCGCCGTTCGTTCGGAGGGCCCGCGGTCATGCGGGGCCAGCTCGAACACTTGCTGAGCCTGGCGGAGTTGCCCCACGTGCACGTCCACGTGGTGCCGGAGGACGCCGAAGTCCTACCCGAGGGCTCGTTCGCGCTCCTCTCGTCGTCGGGCGAGGTGGACACCGGCTACGCCGAAACGGCGGGCGGACGCGGTCGCCCGGTCGACGAACCGGGCTACATCGCCGAACTCGGCACGCTGTTCGAGACCATCAGAGCCCAGGCACTGAACACCGAGGACTCACAGGTCGCCATCCTCAAAGAGCTGGAGGACCTATGAAGGTGTACGGCTCCTCCTCTCAGCGGGGTGAGAGCCGCCACCGCGGAACACGGACCGGTCGATGCGTGGAGGCGGCGCGGATGGCCGCGCTGACCACGGCAAACCCCGTAAGGCGGAGAACGAGACGGTGCGCTGCCTGTTCGGCTTCGACTACGGGACGACCGGCGCGACTTCGTCGAGCACGCGGGTCTCCGGCGGTGACGCGCCGGTGCTGACGCCGGCCGGCGGCGGGGGGCTGTGCCGGGCCCACGGCGCGGTCTGACGTGCTCGCCGGCCCGGCGCTCCGGTGAAGGCGAGCGACCGCGCTTCTGAGGCACCACAGCGTCGTGGCACGGTGCCGGCGATTCGCCGAGGTCAGGTTGTGGCGCCCGCCGTTCCTTGGGTGCATCGCGCCAGGGAACGGCGGGGGCCGACCGCTTCGGCGGCCGCGTCCATTGCCCGTCGGTCGGTTGCACCGCCGGGTGGCGGGTCGCCACACTGCACAGCGGCATCGCCGGGGACCGGTCCGCTGTCGGCCCACGCCGATGGTGCGGCGGCCCGCGCTTCGGTCACGAGGCCAGTTGCCCACCTGTGCCGCGGCTCGTCCTTGCGTGGTCGGCCTCGCCGTCCGGCCGGTTGATCTCCGCCCACACCGCGTCGAGGGAGAGGCCGAGGACGTGGGCGATCGCGGCGATGGTCGGGAAGGCGGGGGTGGCCACACGACCGGACTCGATCTTGCGGAGGGTCTCCGGTGAGACTCCCGCGTCGAGCGCGGTGTCGAGCATCGACCTCGTCCCCCTGGCGCGGCGCAGGAGGGCGCCGAGGCGCTGTCCGCGTTCGATGTCTGCGGGAGTGAGCGGCAACCTGACCATGTTCCGATACTAATACCGGGATAGTATGGCCGGGATAGTTATTGGGAACGTCAGGAAGGCTCCTCCCGGATGATCGAGATTCTGAACCCCGCCGAACTGCCGCGGGCCAGGGACGCCGGCGCCCTGGTCGCCGACATCCTGCAGACCCTGAAGGGTCGCAGCGCGGTCGGCACGAACCTCCTGGACATCGACCGGTGGGCGAAGGACATGATCGTCGAGGCGGGAGCGGAGTCGTGCTACGTCGACTACGAGCCGTCCTTCGGGCGCGGCCCGTTCGGCCACTACATCTGCACATCGGTCAACGACGCCGTGCTCCACGGAAAGCCGTACGACTACGCCCTCGCCGACGGCGACCTGCTGACGCTCGACCTCGCCGTGTCCCTCGGCGGAGTGGTCGCGGACTCCGCCGTCAGTTTCATCGTGGGCGACTCCAGTCCGCCGGAGAGCGTCGCGATGATCGAGGCGACCGAACGCGCGTTGAACGCAGGGATCGCCGCTGCCGGGCCGGGGGCCCGCGTCGGCGACATCTCCCATGCCATCGGCTCGGTCCTCGGTGAGGCGGGGTACCCGATCAGCACCGAGTTCGGAGGTCACGGCGTCGGCTCGACGATGCACCAGGACCCGCACATCCCGAACAAGGGCCGCCCCGGCCGCGGGTACAAGCTGCGGCCGGGGCTCCTGCTGGCATTGGAGCCCTGGATCATGGCGGACACCGCCGAGCTCGTCACCGACGCCGACGGCTGGACGCTCCGGAGCGCGACGGGCTGCCGGACCGCGCACAGCGAGCACACGATCGCCATCACCGACAAGGGGGCGGAGATTCTCACCCTGCCGAAGTAGGAGGCGGCGACGAGGTCTCCGGGTGGGCGGGCCGTCGTCGCGCTCCGCGTGGCCGGTGTGCTGCGGGCGCGTCCGGGGCGCCGACTGTGGTGCGGGAAAACAATCATGCGTGATTGATTTTTTCTGTGCCGGATGGCAGGGTGCTGGCCATGAGTCGACCGTTGCGGATCGGTAACGCCTCGGGTTTCTACGGCGACCGCTTCTCCGCCGTGCGGGAGATGCTGGAGGGAGGGCCGCTCGACGTCCTCACCGGCGACTATCTCGCCGAGCTGACGATGCTCATCCTGGGGCGCGGGAAGATGAAGGACCCGGACGCCGGCTACGCGACGACGTTCCTGCGGCAGATGGAAGAGTGCCTCGGGCGCGCGGCCGACCGCGGGACGAAGATCGTCACCAATGCCGGCGGGCTGAACCCGGCCGGGCTGGCCGCGAAGCTGCGCGAGCTGGCCGACCGGCTCGGAGTCGCGGTCGAGATCGCGTACGTCGAGGGAGACGACCTGCTCGCACGCGCGGACGGGCTCGGCCTGGCGGATGAGCGGTACGGGCGGCCGCTCACCGCGAACGCCTACCTCGGCGCGTGGGGGATCGCCGCATGCCTGCGCGGCGGCGCGGACGTGGTGGTGACCGGGCGGGTGACGGACGCGTCGCTCGTCGTCGGGCCCGCGGCGGCGCACTTCGGGTGGGCGCGGGACGACTGGGACGCGCTCGCCGGTGCGACCGTCGCCGGGCACGTCCTCGAATGCGGTGCGCAGGCGACGGGCGGCAACTACGCGTTCTTCCAAGAAATCTACAACGTAAAGGCGCCGGGCTTTCCGCTGGCCGAGATCCAGGCGGACGGCTCAAGCGTGATCACGAAGCACGCCGGGACGGGCGGCGCCGTCACGATCGAGACCGTCACCGCCCAGCTCCTGTACGAGATCGGCGGCCCGGCATACGCCGGGCCGGACGTGACCACGCGGTTCGACACGATCGAGCTGCGCGATGACGGCGCCGACCGGGTCTCGATCAGCGGGGTGCGGGGAGCACCGCCGCCCCCGGGGACCAAGGTGTGCCTCAACCACCTCGGGGGGCACCGTAACGAGATGACGTTCGTGCTCACCGGCCTGGACGTCGAGGCCAAGGCGGGCCTGGTGCAGACGCAGATGGAGGCGGCGTTCGGCGAGTCCCGCCCGGCGAAGATCGAATGGACGCTCCTCGGGAGCCCCGCCGCCGATCCCGGCACGCAGGGCGAGGCGACTGCGCTGCTGCGCTGCGCCGTCCTCGATCCCGATCCGGAGAAGGTCGGCCGGGCGTTCAGCGGCGCGGCGGTGGAGATGGCGCTGGCCGGATACCCCGGGTTCACGATGACGTCCCCGCCGGGGAAGGGAAGCCCGTACGGGGTCTACTCGCCCGCGTTCGTCCCCAACGAGGAGATCGAGCACGTCGCCGTTCTCCCGGACGGCACCCGCGTTCCCGTCCCGGCGGCCCCCCTCACATCGGCGAGTGCGGAATCGCCCGCATCTGAGTCCCCGCCCGCCCGGGGGGCCGACCCCACTTCGATTGTCGAACACCCAGGTCACGGGGAGCCGGTCGAACCGGGATCTGTGGAAAACCCGCCCGCCGAGGAGGCGGGCGCCGCCGTGCGGCGGGTGCCCCTGCGGCGGGTGCCCCTGGGGCGGGTCGCCGGGGCCCGGAGCGGCGACAAGGGCGGCGACGCCAACATCGGCGTGTGGGCCCGCACCGACGCCCAGTGGCGATGGCTGGAGCCCTTCCTCACCGTCGAGCGGCTTCACGAGCTCATGCCCGAGACGCGGGCGCACACCGTCACGCGTCACGTTCTCCCGAACCTCCGCGCGGTCAACTTCGTCGTCGAAGGGCTGCTGCAGGAGGGCGTGTCCGCCTCGACCCGGTTCGACCCGCAGGGCAAAGCCCTCGGGGAGTGGCTGCGGTCCCGCCTCGTCGACATCCCGGAGGCCGTTCTGTGAGATTGAAGAGTTCGCTCGACACGCAGGGTCCCGAGTACCGGGAGCGGCGGGCGGCGATGCTGGAGAAGCTGGCCGCGCTGGACGCCGAGCACGCGAAGGCGCTCGCGGGCGGGGGCGACAAGTACGTCGCGCGGCACCGCGAGCGCGGGAAGCTGCTCGCGCGGGAACGGATCGAGCTGCTGCTCGACCGCGACTCGCCGTTCCTGGAGCTGAGCCCGCTCGCCGCCTGGGGGAGCGACTTCCCCGTCGGGGCCAGCGTGGTGACCGGCATCGGCGTGGTCGAGGGCGTCGAATGCATGATCGTCGCGAACGATCCCACGGTGCGGGGCGGCGCCAGCAACCCGTGGACGGTCAAGAAGAGCTTCCGGGCCTCCGACATCGCGCTGGAGAACCGGCTGCCGGTGATCAATCTGGTGGAGTCGGGCGGGGCGGACCTGCCGTCGCAGAAGGAGATCTTCATCCCCGGCGGCCGGATGTTCCGGGACCTGACCCGGCTGTCGGCGGCCGGGATCCCGACGATCGCGCTGGTGTTCGGCAACTCCACCGCGGGCGGGGCGTACATCCCGGGGATGTGCGACCACGTCGTCATGGTGAGGGAACGCGCGAAGGTGTTCCTGGGCGGGCCGCCGCTGGTGAAGATGGCCACCGGCGAGGAGGCCGACGACGAGGAACTCGGCGGCGCGGAGATGCACGCGCGGACGTCCGGGCTCGCCGACTACATGGCGGTGGACGAACCGGACGCGCTCCGGCTGGGCCGGCAGATCGTCAAGGGGCTGAACCATCGCAGGCGGGGCCCGGAGCCGGGGCCCGTCGAGGAACCGCTGTACGACGCGGACGAACTGGCGGGCATCGTCCCCGAGGACTTGAAGACGCCGTTCGACCCGCGCGAGGTCATCGCCCGGGTCGCGGACGGCTCGCGGTTCGACGAGTTCAAGCCGCTGTACGGGACGAGCCTGGTCACCGGGTGGGCGCGGGTGCACGGGTATCCGGTCGGCGTGCTGGCCAACGCGCAGGGCGTCCTGTTCGGGGCGGAGGCGCAGAAGGCCGCGCAGTTCATCCAGCTCGCGAACCGGGCGGACACGCCGCTGATCTTCCTGCACAACACGACCGGCTACATGGTCGGCAAGGAGTACGAGCAGGCGGGGATCATCAAGCACGGGGCGCTGATGATCAACGCGGTGTCGAACAGCAGGGTCCCGCACATCTCGATCGTGATGGGCGCGTCCTACGGCGCGGGGAACTACGGGATGTGCGGCCGGGCGTACGACCCCCGGTTCCTGTTCACGTGGCCGAGCGCGAAGTCGGCGGTGATGGGGCCGCAGCAGCTCGCCGGCGTCCTGTCGATCGTGGCGCGGCAGGCCGCGGAGGCGCGGGGCCAGGTCTACGACGAGGACCAGGACCGCGCCATGCGGGAGATGGTGGAGTCGCAGATCGAGGCGGAGTCCCTGCCGTTCTTCCTGTCCGGCCGGTTGTACGACGACGGGGTGATCGACCCGCGCGACACCCGGACCGTTCTCGGCCTGTGCCTGTCCGCCGTCCACAACGCGCCCGTGCGCGGAGCCGACGGCTTCGGCGTCTTCCGGATGTGAGCGTGATGATCAAGAGATTGCTGGTCGCCAACCGGGGCGAGATCGCGCGCCGCGTCATGCGCGCCTGCCGGGACCTGGGCGTCGGCACGGTGGCGGTGTTCTCCGACCCGGACGCGGACGCGCCGCACGTGCGGGACGCCGACGTCGCCGGGCGGCTGCCCGGTGCGGCCCCCGCCGAGACGTACCTGTCCGCCGAGCGCGTCCTCGAGGCGGCCCGCGCCGCCGGGGCGGACGCCGTCCACCCCGGGTACGGGTTCCTGTCGGAGAACGCGGAGTTCGCGCGGGCCGTCGCCGCGGCGGGCCTGACCTGGGTGGGGCCGCCGCCGGAGGCGATCGCCGCGATGGGGTCGAAGATCGAGGCGAAGAAGCTGATGGCGGCGGCGGGCGTCCCGGTGCTGCCGGAGATCGACCCCGCCCGGGTGACCGAGGGCGATCTGCCGCTGCTCGTCAAGGCGTCCGCGGGCGGCGGCGGACGCGGGATGCGGATCGTCCGGGAGAAGGCGGAGCTGGACGACGCGGTCGCCGCGGCCCGCCGCGAGGCGGAGTCGGCGTTCGGCGATCCGTCGGTGTTCTGCGAGCCCCTGCTGGAGCACGCCCGTCACATCGAGGTGCAGATCCTCGCGGACGCGCACGGCACGGTGTGGGCGCTCGGAGAGCGCGAGTGCTCGATCCAGCGCCGCCACCAGAAGATCGTCGAGGAGGCGCCGTCCCCGGCGGTCGGCCCCGGGCTGCGGGACGAGCTGTGCCGTGCGGCGGTCGACGCGGCCAAGGCGATCGGCTACGTGGGCGCGGGGACGGTCGAGTTCATGCTCGCGCCGGACGGCCGGTTCCATTTCCTCGAGGTCAACACCAGGCTGCAGGTCGAGCACCCGGTGACCGAGTGCGTGTACGGGGTGGACCTCGTCGGGTGGCAGCTCGCGGTCGCGGAGGGCGCCCGCCTGCCGGACGCGCCGCCGGAGCCGCGGGGCCACGCGATCGAGGTGCGGCTGTACGCGGAGGACCCGGCCCTGGACTGGCGCCCCGCGAGCGGTGTGCTGCACACGTTCGAGGTGCCGGACGTCGACGCCGAGTTCGCCGTGCCGGCGTCGCACGGGCTGCGGCTCGACGCGGGCGTGGAGAGCGGCTCGGCGGTCGGCGTCCACTACGACCCGATGCTCGCCAAGCTGATCGCGTGGGGGCCGACGAGGGAGGCGGCTGCGCGGCGCCTCGCGGCGGGGCTGCGCGGGGCCCGGATCCATGGCCTGACCACCAACCGTGACCTGCTCGTCCGGATCCTGGAGGAGCGGGCGTTCCTGGCGGGCGACACCGACACCGGCTACCTCGAGCGGATCGGCCTGGACGTGCTGGCCGCGCCGCTCGCGGGCGAGGAGGCCGTCCGGACGTCCGCGCTGGCGGCGGCGCTCGCGGGTGCGGCGGGCGAGCGGGCGGCGGCGCGGGTGCAGGGCGGGCTGCCGTCCGGCTGGCGGAACGTGCGGTCGCAGCCGCAGCGCAGGTCGTTCGAGGGCCCGTTCGGGATCATCGACGTCGACTACCGCCTGGGCCGGGACGGTCTGCTCTGCGACCTGTGCCCGGGGGCGTCCGTGGTGTCGGCGGCGCCGCACGAGGTCGTCCTCGAGCGCGGCGGGCTCCGCGAGACGTTCGCGGTGACGGCCGTGGACGGGGCGGTGTTCGTCGACTCGCGGCTCGGCCCGGTCGCGTTCCGGGCGGTGCCCCGGTTCACGGACCCGAGCGACCAGATCGCCCCCGGGTCGCTGCTCGCCCCGATGCCCGGGACGGTGGTGCGCGTCGAGACCGAGCGGGGGGCGCGGGTCGCCGAGGGGCAGGCCCTCGTCGTCCTGGAGGCGATGAAGATGGAGCACCGCATCGCCGCCCCCGCCGCCGGGACCGTGGCGGAACTCAATGTCGGAGCCGGGCAGCAGGTCGAGGCCGGTGCCGTCCTCGCCGTGATCGAAGGGAACCACGAGTGAGCTTCACCGAGACCGAGGAGCGGCGGGCGCTGCGCGCGGCCGTCGCCGAGCTTGGCGCGAAGTACGGGTCGTCGTACTACGTGGAGAAGGCGCGGGCCGGGGAGAAGACGGACGAGCTGTGGGCGGAGGCGGGGCGCCTCGGCTACCTCGGCGTCAACGTTCCCGAGGAGTACGGCGGCGGGGGCGGCGGCATCGGCGACCTCGCGGCGGTGTGCGAGGAGCTGGCCGCGGCCGGCTGCCCGCTGCTGCTCATGGTGGTGTCCCCGGCGATCTGCGCGACGATCATCGCGCGGTCCGGCACCGAGGGGCAGAAGAAGCAGTGGCTGCCGCGGTTCGCCGACGGGTCGGTGAAGATGGCGTTCGCGATCACGGAGCCGGACGCGGGCTCCAACGCGCACCGCATCACCACCACCGCCCGCCGCGACGGGGACGGCTGGGTGCTGAACGGGCAGAAGACGTTCATCTCGGGTGTCGACGAGGCGGACGCCGTCCTGTTCGTCTGCCGCACCGAGGACCAGCAGGGGAATCTGCGGCCGTCGCTGTTCATCGTCCCGACGGACGCGCCGGGGTTCGCCTTCACGCCGATCGACATGGAGATCGTGTCGCCGGAGAAGCAGTTCGTCTGCCATCTCGATGACGTCCGGCTGCCGTACGACGCGCTCGTGGGCGACGAGGACGGCGGCCTGCTGCAACTGTTCGCGGGTCTCAACCCGGAGCGGATCATGGCGTCGGCGATGGGCGCCGGGATCGGGCGGCTGGCGCTGGGCAAGGCGACCGCCTACGCGAAGGACCGGCAGGTGTTCCGGTCGCCGATCGGCGCGCACCAGGGCGTCGCGCACCCGCTGGCCGCCGCCAAGATCGAGCTGGAGCTGGCGCGGCTGATGGGGCAGAAGGCCGCCGCGCTGTACGACGCGGGCGACGACATGGGGGCGGGCGAGGCCGCGAACATGGCGAAGTACGCGACCGCCGAGGCCGCGATCCACTGCGTCGACCAGGCGATCCAGACCCACGGCGGCAACGGCCTGACGAGCGAGTACGGCGTGGGGATGCTCGCGGGCGTGGTCCGGCTGATGCGGATCGCCCCGGTCAGCCGCGAGATGATCCTCAACTTCGTCGCGCAGCACTCGCTGGGGCTGCCCAAGTCCTACTGATCCCGATCCGGCGGACGGCGTCCGCGACCCGTCGTGATCATCCCGCGCGGCCGCCACGACTTTGCTCACTCATAGTGATAGTAAGGTGACATAGCGTAGCTCTTCGGGGCAGGATTGCGGAGCAAGCGCCAGACAACCGGCGAAAGGGATGGTCATGAAGCGCATTGTCTCGGTTCTGGTTCTGACCGCCGCGACCACGATGGCGGGCTTCGGCCTGGCCTCGGCGGCGTCCGCAGCCCCGGTCAAGGGCGACTGCGGCTGCCACTGCTGCGGGAGCGAGAACGAGAACGAGAACGTCAACATCAACATCTTCTGATCCGCGCACCGGCCGCACGTGCGGCCGGTGCGACGAAGACGTCCGGCGGGGTGCGCAGCCCCCGCCGGACGATCATTCCGGGGCGTTCCACCGGCGGACCAGCGAGTCCACCTGGACGTCCGGCGGCACGGCCGCGGCCAGGCGGTTGTCGACGGCGTCGTGCGGGACCGGCGGAGGTTCGTCCGGCCGCATCCGCGCGAGGAACCCGGCGAACGCCGCGAGCTTGCCGGTGTCGCGCGGGGAGCCCCGCCGCTCCAGTCGGTGCCGCAGCGTCGCCGCGTCCGTCCGGACCCACACCAGCCGCACGGGGTCGCCGCCGAGCGCCCGGACCCACTCCGCCCAGCGTTCCGGCGAGCGGATCTGGCCCGTGAACGGGCCGCTCAGCAGCACCGGGCAGCCGTGCGCGCGGATCTCCCGCGCGGTCGCCGTCATCCCCGCGTACTCGTGCCGCTTGACGTGCGCGTCGTACCAGGGGCCCTCCCGCTCGCCCGGGTCGCGTCCGCCCGCCGCCAGGGTCGCCGCGACGAACCCCCCGTACACCGTGTCCTTGTCCAGCAGCGCCGGCACCGGGCGCAGCCGCGCCAGCAGCAGGTCCGCGACCGTCGACTTCCCGGCCCCCGGCGGGCCCGCCACCACCCACACCGTCCCGGGGACGGCCGGCGCCGGCGCGTCCCGCGGCCCCCGCCCGGCCGTCACGCCGACAGCCGCATGCGGCGGGTCGCGAGCCGCTCGATCCGCGCCTCGTCCACCTCGTGGCCGAGCCCCGGCTGGGTGAGCGGCACCCCGACGACGCCGCCGGACGAGCGCACCGGTGGCGTCACGTACACGGGGCCGTGGGCCGGGTCCGACACGTCGCTCGGCAGCGTGCAGCCGGGCAGCGCGGCCAGCGCCACGGCCGCGGCCTGCCCGATCCCGAACGCGCCGACGCCGCTGCACCACACGTCCCAGCCCGCCGCGTACGCGCGGTCGTGCGCGCTGCGGGCGGCGGTGAGCCCGCCGAACCGGTCCGGGCGCAGGTGCAGCGCCCGCCCCGCCTCCAGCAGCAGCGCCGCCTCGAGGGCGTCGAGGTCGCCGACGTCGGGCGCGACGGCCGCGCCGATCCGCTGCTGCAGCTTCGCGTGCGCCGCGAGGTCGCCGGACGGGAACGGGCGCTCGACCGCCGCGAGCCCGTAGGCGTCCAGCCCCACCAGAACCTCGAGGTCCTCGGGCGTGTCGCGGTAGGCGTGGCCGGCGTCGGCGACGAGCGCCAGCGCCGGGTACGCCTGCCGGATCAGGCGGATCGGCTCGATGTCCCATCCGGGACGGACGTCCACGGTGACGCGCGTGTGGCCCGCGCCGACCGCCTGGTTCACGCGGGTCGGCAGCGTCTCCAGCACCTGCGCGGGCGCGATCCGCGCACCGGTGACGATGGACGTGCGGGTGCCGCCCAGCGCGTGCGCGAGCGGCAGGCCGCGGACCCGGCACCACAGGTCCCAGCAGGCGGTGTCGATCGCGGCGGCCGCCCCGTGCCCGCCGAGGTCCGCGGCGGCGGACACGTCCTCGGGACGGTCCCATTCCAGGCCGATCAGCGCCGGGCCCATCCGGTTCTCGATGTCGGCCCACGGGTCGCCGCCCGTCCCGTTCCGGCCGGTCTTCGCGCGCCCGCCCCCGCGGCCGCCGCGCGGGTCCGGGACGGCGGCCTCGCCCCAGCCGGACGCGCCGTCGCCGTCGGCGAGCCGGACGAGGATGCTCTCGGCCCGCCGCCCGCGCGGCATCGCCACCCGGAAGGCGTCGCAACCCTGGATCCGAGGCACCTCGCACCCGCCCCTCTCATGCTCGGAAGACGTCTCCCCTCCATGATCCCCCTTGGCGGAACAGGGAGAACACGCCGGAGCGGGTCAGGGGCAGCTCGCCTCGAGCGACACCGGGTCGGTCTCCGGGGCCCCGGTCGCCGGCGTCGTCCCGGGACTCGGCGCGCCCTGCGCCTGCACCGGCGGTTCGACGGTCACCGCACCCGACGGCGTCTGCGACGGGGACCCGGAGGACGGCGGCGACGGCGTCGCGGACCCGGCGGGCCGGTCGGCGGCGCCGATCGCCTCGGCGGCGAGCCTGCGGATCTTCTCGAAGTCGGGGTTGCCGGTGTGGATCAGCGGCGGGACGAACTGGAGGCTGTCGATCCGCGCGTCCTCCTTGACCTCGCCGGACAGCTCGATCAGCGCGGGCAGCAGCTCCTGCGGGATGTCGGTGGACAGCGTCTGCTTGGCGGCCGAGGCCAGCGCGTCGAACTTGGTGAGGACGGTCCGCGGGTCGGCCTGCTCGGCGATCGCGGCCATCAGGCACTTCTGCCGGCCCATCCGGACGTAGTCGCTGCTGTTGGTGCGCGACCGCCCGTACCAGAGGGCCTCCTTGCCGGTCAGCGTCCGGTAGCCGGGCTGGAGGACGTCGCCGCGCTGCCCGTAGGGGATCGGCTGCAAGATGTTGATCTTCACGCCGCCCATGGCGTCGACGATGTCGGCGAAACCGAACATGTCGACGAGGATGTAGTAGTCGACGGGCAGGCCGAGGATCCCCGAGATGGTCGCCTTCAGCAGCGTCGGGCCGCGCTGGCCCTTGGGGACGCCCGGAACCACGTCGGGGTGTTCCTCGGCGTACTGGTAGACCTCGTTGAGCAGGCCGGGCGTCATCGGCCCCCCGCCGGTGAACCCGTACGGGAAGCGGTCGCGCGCGGGCCCCGGCGGCATCGGGAAGCTCTCCAGGTTGCGCGGGAGGCTCAGCAGGACGGTGTCGCCGGTGTCGGTGTCGACGCTGGCGAGCGTCATGCTGTCGGTGCGGACGCCGGGGCGGTTCTCCGCGGCGTCGCCGCCGAGCAGCAGGATGTTGACGCGCTCCTCACCGTTCCACGGGTCGTCCGTGTCGATCTTCTTGCCGCTGTGGCCGCCGGCCTGGAAGATGCTGGTCAGCGCGTCCCGGTAGACGTACGTGCCGCGCACCGCCCACGCCGTCGGGACCGCGACGCCGAAGCACATCAGCGCGACGGCGGCGGCACCGAGCGACCGCGCGCTCGGCCGCATCCCCGCGGGGCGGACCAGCTGGTAGGAGCGGACCACGAGCGCGACCCACAGCACGCCGAGCACGATGAGGCCGCCGGTGATCTGCTGCAGGACGTCCGGGCGGACGATCAGGTTCAGCAGGTCGCCGCGGTAGATCGTGGCGGCGGCCGCGACCGCCGCGGCCAGCACCGTGTACACCGCGAGCAACAGGCCGCCGATCCGGCGGCGGCCGGTGACGATGTGGGCGACGCCCCAGACCAGGGCGGAGGCGAGCGTCAGCGCGAGCGCGCGGGACAGCCCGCCCGCCCCGCCGGGGGATCCGTCGCGGTCCGGCCGCCGGGCGCGACGACTCGCCCATCCACCCATGTAACTCCGATCCCCGCCCACGGTGATTTAATCCTCCGGCCTCACATTATGGACGCGCGAAACCCGCCGAGGGTTTCGGAAGCGCACATTCGTGATCTTGTTGAGGGCGGATCGAGACCCGGTGTTCGCGCGCGCGTCACCCGGCCGCCACCTCCCGGACGGCCGGGCCGCGCGCGGCGTGGCGGGGACGGCCGGTCAGCCGCAGCCGTCGGCGAGGACCCGCAGCGGGCGCGCGCCGCCCGCCGGGCCGCCCGCGGAGTGCGGTCCCGTCCCGTCCCGGACGGCGCGCGCCGCCATCCGGCGGATCGCGGCGTAGTCGGGACGGGACGGGGAGATCACCGGAGGGACGAACTGCAGGCTGCGGACGTCGGCGTCCCGGACCTTGGCGGACAGGTCGACCAGGGCGGGCAGCAGCCGCTGCGGGAGATCGGTACCGACGGACTCCTTGAACACCCCGGTGAGCCGCTCGAAGCCGCGCAGCACGGTCAGCGGGCCCGCCTGGCGGGCCAGCGCCCACAGCAGGCACTTCTGCCGGCCCATCCGGACGTAGTCGCTGCTGCCGGTGCGGGAACGCCCGTACCAGAGCGCCTCCCGCCCGGTCAGCGTGCGGCAGCCGGGCCGCAGCACGCCCGCCGGGAGCTGCGACCGGGGCACCGGGACCCGTTCGGCCACGCAGACCCGGACACCGCCGACCGCGTCGACGATCCGCCGGAACCCGCGCATGTCGACCATCACGTAGTACGGGACCGGCAGGCCCAGGATGCGGGACACCGTCCGCTTCAGCAGCTCCGCGCCCGGATCGCGGACGGCGCGTCCATCGTGCGCGAGCAGCTCCGGGGCGGCGGCGCCGTGACGGTAGACGGCGTTCAGCAGCCCGTCCGGGGGATAGGGGACGGGCGCCCGGCCCGACCACACCGGCACGTGCTGCAGGTTGCGCGGCAGGCTCAGCAGGACGGTGTCGCCGGTGCCGGTGTCGACGCTGGCCAGCGTGATGCTGTCGGTGCGCACCCCCGGACGGCCCACGTCGGCGTCGCCGCCGAGCAGCAGGACGTTCAGGCGCGGCACGCCCGCCCACGGGTCCCCGCCGGGGCGCGCGGCGGGCACGGGGGCGCGGGCGCCGCCCGCCTGCGCGGCGGGCGTCGCGGGCCCCTCGGTGAAGACGCTCTCGACGAGGTCGCGCTGCAGGTGCCCGTAGTGCGCCACCGTCAGCGGCGGGACGATCACCAGCAGGCACAGCACCGAGACGGTCGTGCCGCCCGCGAGCCGCCACAGCGGGGAGAGGCCGCCGGGCAGCAGCGTCAGATAGGAATGGGCGATCAGCAGAGCCCACAGCGCCGCCAGCACCACCGAGCACGCCGTGGCCGCCGTGAGCCAGCCGGGACGCACCGACAACTCCAGGAACAGCGGCCGCAGGTGCGCGAAGGCCAGGGCGGCGGCCGTCAGCAGCACCGCCTGCGCGCCGAGCAGCGCCCCGCCGAGCCGGACCCGCCCCGCCCGCAGATGCGCGAGACCGGGCAGGGCGGGGGACACCGCCGCGATCAGCAGCGCCTCCGCGACCGCGAACGGCGCGGCGACGTGCGCGCGGGCGCCACGCTCGCCGCGCCGCCCGCGCCCGCCGGGC
>NZ_JBHTJA010000134.1:0-16122 GCF_042675525.1 Actinomadura sediminis | reverse complement strand
CTCGACGGCGGCGAGCCGCAGCTCGTCCAGGCGCGCGGCGGCGCGGCGGGCGATGTCGTCCTCGGCGACGTCGGCGAGCGCGGGGCCGCGCCACAGGCCGAGGGCGCGGCGCAGCTCGTCGGCCCGCCGCGCCGGGTCGTCGGTCCGGCGGGCGGCGGCGACGGCGCGCTCGAACGCGACGGCGTCCACCTCGCCGGGGTCGACGCCGAGGCGGTATCCGGCGGGGCCGTGCTCGACGACGTCCCGGCCGGCCGCGCCGCGGAGCCGGGAGACGAGCGCCTGCAGGGCGTTGCCGCCGGGCGGGTCGCCGTCCCACAGGTCGTCCAGGAGGCGCGCCGCCGAGACGGGCCGGCCCGCGTCGATCGCGAGCCGGACGAGCAGGGCGCGCAGCCTCCGGCCGCCGACCTCGACGGGCCGCCCGGACGCGTCCCGCACGACGAGCGGGCCCAGGATGCCGATGCGCACGTGTCCCCTTTCCGGGGCCATTGTCCCCGATGTGTGGACGGCCCACGCCGGGTAACGGACCGGGATGGAAGTCGTCATCGTCATGGACTGTGCCGATCCCGTTTCCCTCGCCGGCTTCTGGGCCGCGGCGCTCGGCTACGAGCGCGGCCCCTTGCACGAGCCGTACGTGTCGCTGACCGACCCGCGGGGCCGGAACCCGACGATGCTGCTGCAGCGCGTCCCCGAGCCGAAGTCCGGCAAGAACCGGGTGCACCCGGATCTGCGGGTCGCCGACATGGACGCCGAGGTCGCGCGGGTCACGGGCCTGGGGGCGCGCGTCGTCCGGGGCCCGTTCGTGGACAACGGCTGGCTCACGACGGTGCTGACCGACCCGCAGGGCAACGAGTTCTGCCTGATCGTCCCCCCGGAGAAGGAGGAGTGATGAACGCCGTCGTCGACACGGCCCGCAAGGAGAAGGAACGCTACGCGGGCGGCGAGGACCGGCCGCTCGGCTCGTACCTGGGCACCATGGCCGTGTACGCGGTGTCCGCCGGGGCGCTGGCGGTGCTGGCGAAGCGGTTCCGGGACCGGGTGCCGGCCGTCGGAGCGGGCGACCTGGCGCTGATGGCGATCACCACGCACAAGCTTTCCCGGCTGATCGCCAAGGACCCGGTGACGAGCCCGCTGCGCGCCCCGTTCACCCGCTACTCGGGGACGTCCGGCCCGTCCGAGGTGGCCGAGGAGGTGCGGGGGCACGGCGCCCGGCACGCCGTCGGCGAGCTGCTCACCTGCCCGTTCTGCACGGGCCAGTGGGTGGCGACGGCCTACGCGGCGGGGCTGGTGTTCGCGCCCGAGACCACCCGGTTCGCGGGGGCGACCATGACGGCCGTGGCCGCGTCGGACTGGCTGCAACTGGCGTACGCGCGGCTGCAGCAGGCCGCGGAGGGCTGACCCGGGCGCCCCATTCTTTACGTTTGCCCCATATGGAACGGGTACGGCGACTCCATGGAGCTGTCATTCCTCAAGACGCTGTACCGGCATCCGGGCCCCTACGCGTCGGTGTACGCCGATCTCTCCCGGACCACAGAGGACGCCTCCAAGGCCGCCGAACTGCGGTGGCGGGCGCTGCGCACCGAACTGGAGGAGCAGGGCACCCCCGCCGACACCCTCCGCGCGGTCGAGGCGACCATCCAGGACGAGATGGCGCGGCGCCGCTCCGAAGGGCTAGTGATCTTCGCGGCGGGCGGGGAGGTCGTGTACGCCGAGCGGCTCCCCGGCCCGCCCCGCGCGCCCCACGCGCGGCTGGCCCCGCTCCCCCACGTCCTGCCGTACCTGGCCGAACGCGGCGAACGGTTCCCGCACCTGGTCGCCGTCGTGGACCGCCGGGGCGGCGCGATCGACTGCGTGTCCGCCGACGGACGGCACGAGCACATCGACGTCGACGGGGACGAGGAGTACCCGATCCGCAAGACGAAGGCCGGCGACTGGAACCAGTCCCGGTTCCAGCGCTCGTCCGAGAACGTCTGGAAGATGAACGCCAAGAAGGTCGCCCACGAGATCGACCGCGCCGCCGAACGCTGCGGCGCGCAGGCCGTGGTGATCGCCGGCGACACCCGCGCCCGCTCGGCCGTCCTGGAGGAGGTCTCCGAGAGCGTCCTCGAGCACGCCGTCGAGCTCGACCGCAACACCGACGTCCATGATCCGGAGCTGGAGGCGGAGCTGAACCGGATCCTGAAGCTCAAGACGGCCGAGCACGTCATGACGGTCGCCGAACGCTTCGACCGGGAGCTCGCCAACGGCCAGCGGGCCGTGTCCGGCATCCCCGCGACCGTCGAGGCGGTCCGCAACGGGCAGGTCGAGACCCTGCTGCTGGACGAGGACCTCGTCTCCGAGGAGAGCCTGTGGTTCGGGCCCGACCCGGTCCAGCTCGCGTCGTCCCCCGAGGAGCTGCGCACCGAGTTCGGCGTCACGGACGTCCACGAGGACCGCGCGGACGCCGCGCTCGTCCGCGCCGTCGCCGCCACCGACGGCGAACTGGTGGTGCTCCCCTCGAACGGCGGCGAACACCACGAGATAGGCGCCGTCCTCCGCTTCACAGCCTGAACCCGACGCCCCCGGCCGGACCGAGGAGGAGACCCCGGCCACCCTTGGCTCGGCCGAAGCGATGCGGCGACCGCAAACGGCGAAGGCCGCCGCGGCCCTCCAGGGCCCCGGCGGCCTTCGCCGCAATGAACACGTGGAGCTATGGGGATTCGAACCCCAGACCTCCTCCATGCCATGGAGGCGCGCTACCAACTGCGCCATAGCCCCTCGGTGCAGTGAAGAGCTTAGTGCACGTTGGACACCGCTCGGAACGCGGGCCGCGGGGGCACGACGCCCCGCGCCCCGCGGCCCGCGTGACGCGTCAGCGGATGGGCGCGGCGGGCTTGTCCTGCCCGGCGCCGCCCGCGGCGCTGTTGCTGTAGGAGTGCCACTCGCCCTGCTGGAACGTCGGGACCCAGACGGTGAGGCCCTCCGGCCAGTCCATGGGCAGCCCGAGGAGCTTGTCCTGGTGCTCGGCCACGTCGTGGGCGCGGGTGTTCTGCTCGGTGGGCTGCCCGGCGGCGGGCGGCGTGTAGTCGCGGGGCATCTGGAGCCCCCGGGGCTTGGCGGGCTCTTCCTCGCTCGACGACTTGTCGGCGTCGAGCGTGCACAGGGTCTTGGCGAGGTCCGGCTGCCCGGGCAGGACCTTGATCTGCTTCAGGAGCTCCAGGCCCCGCTCGCAGTCCTTGTTCTTCTCCACCGGCACCGCGACCGGGGCCGGGTCCATCGCCGCCGCCGGCACCGCCACCTGCGCCGCCGCGGGCGCCGCCGCCGCCACGACCGAGGCGGCCACGACGGCGGGCAGGGTCGCTCTTCCGGTGATACGAGCTCTCATTGGGGCTACCCCTCATCTCGATCGGCATCGCCACCGACGACTGTTCCCGCATGATCAAGACCGGCAAGCGCACGCGAGGCAAAGGCGTCCGTCCCCGTGATCAACGTTTTGCGTGCGCATTTACCGCGACGCCCCGGAGGCACGTCCCGTCCGCCCCCCGCGCCACATGCCCACCCGGCGACCTGCCCTGACAGCAAGTCATGATATATGCCGACACAGATCGGCGATCTCCATTAAGATCGCGATCATTGCTTCGCCCGGCTCCATTTTCGGCAAAGTTTGATGATCTACGTAAACCCGAACCCGCTTGAATCCGTCGGACTCTCTTCCAATTTTACGCAACACGGCCGAACCATTAGTCGAACGCCCCCATCACATCCGATTGTCAGGATCCACCCGATGAACTGGGGGTTCATATGAAGATCCTGCTTCGCACGATGCTCGTGCTCGCGGCGGCCGCGCTGACGGCGGTCGCCGGCGCCGGCACGGCGTCCGCCGACGGCCCGGACACCGACCCGCGGGTCGTGAAGGCCATCGAGGTCCAGCCGTGGGTCGAGCTCGACGTCGGGGACGAGGGTTACCGCGTCGCCTTCGTCCGCTGCGCGCTCACGCAGATCCGCTTCTACGGCAACTGCAACCCGGCGGCGTCGAACGGCGACGTCTACCTTCGCGACATGGTCGACGACGTCAAGCGGTACCAGAAGGCCCGCGCCGTCGACGTCGACCCGCAGGGCACCGTCACCGCCGAGACCATGAGCGAGATCCGGCACGACACCGGCGAGGTCCTCCCGGGCGCCGGCCCGAACACCGGGAAGGCGCACATCGTCAAGGGCGTCCAGTCCGCGATGAAGGCCCTGCAGGACCGGAACCTCAAGGTCGACGGCTGGTACGGCGCCGCCACCGAGCGCGCCGTCCGCGCGTTCCAGCGGCGCAAGCAGATCGACGTCGACGGCATCTTCGGCCCGCAGACGTTCCGCGCCGCGATGGCCCGGGGCGCCGAGCAGCGCAACACACCCGGCCTCTAGCAGATCGGCCGACCCCGCACCGGTAGGCGACGACGCCGAACCACCGGCCGCCCTGTACCCCCGCCGCAGGGCGGCCGCCCGCACGAGCGAAGCCGCATTCGAGCTCGCGAGATCCGATCGCGCGGCGAGCCCCCGGGCGGGGCGAGACCGCGAACGGCGAAGGCCGCCGCGGGCCCCCAGGGCCCCGGCGGCCTTCGCCGCGATAAGAACGTGGAGCTATGGGGATTCGAACCCCAGACCTCCTCCATGCCATGGAGGCGCGCTACCAACTGCGCCATAGCCCCGCGCCGCTGCGTGGACGTTCATCCCGCAGGGCTCCGCCAGTGTATCGGACTTCGGTGACGGGACACGAATCGTTTCTTCTCAGGCGCCGTTGTCGGTCCTGTCGTCGCCGAGGACGGGTTCGGGGAGGGTCCCGGCGTTGTGTTCGGCGAGCCGCCAGCCGCCGTCCCGCATCTCGGTGAGGACGGACCAGCAGCAGTTCGACAGCCCCCCGAGACGCTCCCACACGCTCTCGGGGAGGCCGAGCAGGTGCGACATGCCGAGGCGGAGCGCGGCGCCGTGGGACGCGACGACGAGCGTGCCCGTGGCGGGCAGGTCGTCGAGGGCGCGGTCGAGCGCGGCGCCGACGCGCTTGGCGACCTGGGCGCTGGTCTCGCCGCCGGGCGGCTGCCAGGCGGCGTGCTCGGCGGGGTAGCGTTCGCGGATCTCGCGGCCGGTGAGGCCCTCCCACTCGCCGCCGTCGCGCTCGATCAGGTCGCGGTCGTAGTGGACGGGCAGGCCGGTGACCTCGGCGAGGCAGGCCGCGGTGACGGACGCGCGCTGCAGCGGGGACGCCAGCAGTTCGGTCGGGTGCAGCCCGGCGAGGAGGCGGGCGGCGCGGCGGGCCTGCTGGATCCCGGTCTCGTCCAGGGGGATGTCGGTCTTGCCCTGGAAGCGGTTCTCGACGTTCCAGGCCGTCTGGCCGTGCCGCCACAGGACGAGGCGGCGCCTGCCGGGCGCGCGGCGCGCGTCACTCACTCGCGCTCCCGACGGTCCGGGCCCGCTGCGCCTGGTGCGCGGTGACGGAGTCGGGCAGGTCGATCACCGGGCAGTCCTTCCAGAGACGCTCGAGCGCGTAGAACACGCGGTCCTCTTCGTGCTGGATGTGCACGATGACGTCGGCGTAGTCGAGGAGCACCCAGCGGCCCTCCCGCTCGCCCTCGCGGCGGACGGGCTTGGCGTCGGCCTCCTCGCGGAGCCGCTTCTCGACCTCGTCCACGATGGCGCGGACCTGGCGGTCGTTGGGGGCGGAGCAGAGCACGAACGCGTCGGTGATGACGAGCTGCTCGCTCACGTCGTAGGCCAGGATGTCGTCGGCCAGCTTGTCTCCCGCCGCCTCCGCGGCGATCCGGACCAGCGTTGCGGCCCTTTCGGATGCGGTCACGATGCGCTCGCGATCCTCCCTGTAGGGGTCGTCTCGGCTCCACCATCTCACGGGCGGGGGCCGACGGCCCGATCAATTTGCCGTCCGGCCGCGTTCGCACGCGGCCCTTCCCACTCCAGGGTATGCGGGGCCACGCACCGCGGGGGAACGCCGGACGGACGAGCCGTGCGGATCCCCGCGCAGGTCAGGAGGCGTCGTCGCGGTAGAGCCCGCGCTTGTTGATGTACTGGACGATCCCGTCGGGGACGAGGTACCAGATCGGCTCGCCGGAGTGGACGCGGTCGCGGCACTCGGTGGAGGAGATCGACAGCGCCGGGACCTCCATCAGCGACACGCGCCCGTTGGGCAGGCCGGGGTCGGCGAGGCGGTGGCCAGGACGGGTGACGCCGATGAAGTGGGCGAGGCCGAACAGTTCGTCGGTGTCGTGCCAGGTGAGCATCTTCTCGAGCGCGTCGGCGCCGGTGATGAAGAACAGGTCGGCGTCGGGGCCCTGAATGTCCCGGATGTCGCGCAGCGTGTCGACGGTGTAGGTGGGGCCGGGACGGTCGATGTCGACGCGGCTGACGGAGAAGCGCGGGTTGGAGGCGGTGGCGATCACGGCCATGAGGTAGCGGTCCTCGGCGGCGGCGACCTTGCGCCCCTCCTTGTGGGACGAACGGCCGGTGGGGACGAAGATCACTTCGTCCAGCGAGAAGAAGTGCGCCACCTCGCTGGCGGCCACCAGGTGCCCGTGGTGGATCGGGTCGAACGTGCCGCCCATGATCCCGAGCCGCCGCTTTTGCGTCATGACGACGAGAATAGCCAGCGGGTGAGGCGGCCGGAACGTTCACCCCGGCGTCCGGCGGGAACCCTGTGGCGCGCCGGTTCGTCGGAACTACCATGCCTGACTTGACTTCTTCCTTCGCCTAAAGGCGGAGGAGTCCAGCGGTCGACCGCTGGGTTTCCTGCTTCACCGACGACCGCCCCGTCCGGGAGGACTCCCGTTGAGGTCTCACACCGTCTCCACAGGCGGACACCGCCAGCCCGGCGGCCAGAAGATTACGGGCGGCGTTGACGTCACGGTCATGGACCGCACCGCAACGGCACCGCCACTCCCTCGCACCGAGGGGCAGCTCCCCCGCGACCGTCCCGCATTCCGAGCACAGCTTGCTGCTGGGGAACCACCGGTCGATCACCACGAGCTCACGGCCGTACCAGCCGGCCTTGCACTCCAGCATCGACCGCAGCTCCCGCCACGCCACGTCCGAGATCGCCCGGGCGAGGGAGCGGTTCTTGACCATGTTGCGGACGCCCAGGTCCTCGATCACGACCACTTGGTTCTCGTGGACGAGCCGAGTCGACAGCTTGTGCAGGTGATCCCTCCGCCGGTCGGCGATCCGCGCATGAATTCGCGCGACCTTCCGGCGGGCCTTGTCCCGGTTCGCCGACCCTTTGACCTTACGCGCCAGGTCTTTCTGCGCGCGGGCGAGGCGTCGGCGGTCGCGGCGCTCGTACCGAGGGTTGGCGACCTTCTCCCCCGTCGACAACGTCACCAGCGACGTCAGCCCGGCGTCGACGCCCACCGCACGCTCGGCCGGGGCCGGACCGGTGACACGGTCCTCGCACAGGATCGACACGAACCACCGCCCGGCCGCGTCCCTGGACACCGTCACCGTGGACGGCTCCGACCCCGCAGGCAGCGGCCGCGACCACACGATGTCCAACGCCCCGGGCATCTTCGCCAAGGTCAGCTCACCATCACGGCACTTGAACGCCGACCGCGTGTACTCCGCACTCTGCCGGGACTTCTTACGCGACTTGAAACGCGGATACCTCGCGCGCCCGGCGAAGAAGTTCGTGAACGCCGTCTGCAGATGCCGCAGCGCCTGCTGCAACGGCACGCTCGACACCTCGTTCAGGAACGCCAGCTCGCCGGTCTTCTTCCACGCGGTCAGCGCAGCCGACGACTCCGCATAGGTCACACGCCGCTGCTCGCCGTACCACGCCCGCGTCCGTTCCTCCAGCGCCCGGTTGTACACCAGACGCACACACCCGAACGTGCGCAACAGTTCGGCCGCCTGCTCGCCGGTGGGGTAGAAGCGGTATCTGAACGCCCGCTTCACCGTGCACGCCATGTCACATACCGTAGCGCCAGACCAGTCGAGTTGCGCACTCGCGCGGTGGAGGGCGGTCCGCCCCGTGATGAACCGCCTTTCCCCGCCCCTGTCCTGCGGGAGTTTCGTTTCCTTCCCGGCTTGGAGGCCGGGGCATCCACGAAGGAGTCCTGATGACGGAGAACACACCGGATCGAGCACGCAAGCGCTTCCCCGGGATCAGCTCCCGGGCCTACGAACACCCGGCGGACCGCTCGGCGCTGGTGGCGCTGCGCTCGCTGTCCGGGTTCGACGTCGTCCTGCGCAAGCTGTCGGGACTGGTCAACGAGCGGGCCATCAGGCTGATGTTCCTCGGCGGGACCGTCCGGGTCGGCGAGAACCAGTTCCACCACCTGCACGACATGGTGCGGGACGCCGCCTACATCCTGGACCTGAAGGAGGTGCCCGACGTCTTCGTCAAGCAGGACCCGACCCCGAACGCGATGGCGCTGGGTTCCGACCACCCCTTCATCGTGATCAACACGGGGCTGATCGACCTGCTGGACGACGAGGAACTGCGGTTCGTCGTCGGGCACGAGGTGGGGCACATCCTGTCCGGGCACGCGGTCTACCAGACGATGATGCAGATCCTGATCGGGCTGGGGTCGCGGCTGGCGTGGCTGCCCCTCGGCAACGTGGGCATCGCGGCGATCATCATCGGGCTGCGGGAGTGGTTCCGCAAGGCCGAGCTGTCGTCCGACCGCGCGGGGCTGCTCGCCGGGCAGGACCTGGACGCCGCCAAGCGCGTGAACATGAAGCTCGCGGGCGGGACGAAGCTGTCGGAGATGAGCGCCGAGGCGTTCCTGGAGCAGGCCCGCGAGTACGACGCGGCAGGCGACGTCCGGGACGGGCTGCTGAAGTTCCTGAACCTGCTGCCGCAGTCGCACCCGTTCGCGGTGATCCGGTTCGCGGAGATCGACCGGTGGGCGCGCAGCGGCGAGTACGAGCGGATCCTCGCCGGCGACTACCCGCGCCGCGAGGACGACGGCAGCGCGAAGGTCACCGACGAGGTGAAGAACGCGGCCCGGTCGTACCGGGAGTCGTGGGAGCAGACGGCCGACCCGTTCGTGGGCAAGGTCCGCGACATGGCGGACGCGGCGGCGGGCGCGGCGGGCGGCCTGTTCGACCGCATCACCCGGCGCCCCAACGGTTCGAACGGCAACTAGGACCGGCGGGAAGAGGCGAAGGGCCGCCGTGGCACGGACACGGCGGCCCTTCGGGCGTTCCGGGACGCCTAGAACGGCCGGGGGACGATCAGTTCGACGTTGCGGTCGCCGGTGGCGCCGCGGCGCTCGTCCGGGGTGTCCTGCCAGTCGTTGCCGGCGAGTTCGCGGGCGAGGGACGCCAGCCGGACGGGGTCGCCGAGCCGGCCGCCGTGGGAGGCGGGGCCGGCGGAGTCGAGGACGGTCGCGAAGATCGACAGGGTGCCGTCGCCGTTGTCGGCGAGCTCGACGATGCGGCTCTGCTGCGGGAAGTCGATGTGCGCGGCCGTGTTGACCTCCCAGAAGCCGCCTGCGGCGCCCTCACGCGCGTGCGGGACGACCTCGTTGCGGTGGGTGTGGCCGTTCACCCACAGGACGACGTTCGGGTAGCGCAGCAGGAGGGCCTTCACCTCGTCGCCGAGGACCCGGTCGCCGCCGAGCGGGTTGCCGAGGGAGGCGATCGGGTGGTGGCTGAACAGGACGAACAGCCGGTCCCTGACGTTGTGCGCGACGAGTTCGCCGCGGGCGTCGCGGTAGCGGCGGCTGCCGGCCTTGAGCTCGTCCTCCAGCCAGGCGAGCTGGGCGCGGTCGAGGGAGCCTTCGGAGTAGCCGTTGGGGTTGACGGTGTCGAGCGCGATGCCCCGCACGACGCCCTGGTCGAACGCGTAGTACGCCGTCCCGTCGCGGAGGTTGGCGGCGGTGAAGCCGTGGCCGCGCGGGGACGCGCTCGTGCCGAAGTGCTCGCGGACGACCTCGGCGCGCGACAGCATCCGCCGGTCGGGGTCGGGGGTGACCGGCCGGAACAGGCCGCCACCGGACGCCCCGCGGGCGCGGCTCAGCCGCACCAGTTCGCGTCCGTCCGCGTCGGTGATCATGCGGGCGAGCCGTTCGGCCTGCGCCGCGTCGGCCGGGGCGCCGATCTTGATGCCGCCGGTGGCGAGGGCGGTGACCAGCGGGTTGGTGGGCAGGTTGCCCTGGACGAGGCCGTCGTGGTTGCCGAACACCGCGTACCAGGGCGCCTGCAGGCCGGTCGCCTGGAAGGGGCGCCGGGCGGCGTCCATGAGGCCCCGGACGCGGGGGAAGCCGTGCCGCGTCATCGGCAGGTCGGGCTCGGCGCCGGGCGGCGGGCCCTCGGGGTGCCAGTAGGCGCGGTCGTAGGCGGCGGCGTCCATGACGCCTTCGTACCGGTTCGGGTCCCCGGAGTCGGGACGGACGCGTTCGCCGTCGAGCAGGTCGATGATCCAGCGGGTCTCGTTGTACTGGACGTTGTCGGCCGCGTCTCCGGTGTTGATGACGAACGCGAGGTCGAGGCCGGTCGCGGGGCCGCGCCCGACGGCGTTCATCGCCCGGACCATGGCCTCGGCGATGTGGGTGGAGAGGATCTCCTGCGGCCGGTAGGCGCCCTCGACGGGCAGGACGCTCAGCGCGTCCTTGAACCGGTCGACGAACTCGACGCGCGCCGGGGACTGCGCGTCGATCACGTGCACGTCGGTGAGGTGCCCGAACGCCAGGAGGCCCCGGCGGCGCGCGGCCCGTCCGGGCGACGCGGTGCCGCCGAGGTCGCGGCGCAGGACGTGCGGCTCCCCCGGGCCGGCGACGACCTTGCGGTAGCCGCCCGCGCCCGGGGCGCCGAGGAGGTAGGTGCGGTCGAGGGTCGTGCCGGCGACCGGCCCGCGCAGGCGGGGGGCGGTCGCGGCGCGGGCCGGGAAGGCGGTGAGCCCGGTGGCGGCGATCCCCGCCCCCAGGGCGGCGCCCCGCAGGACGCGGCGGCGGCTGATCTCACGAGTCACGCTGTGGATCAGACCACACCGGCACGAGTGACATCAAGCCCCAAGATGTCACATAAGTGAATAACTCTCGGATCAACCGCCGCGGACCCCCAGCGGACGTGGCGGCCCCGACTCAGGCCCCGCGCAGGTGCCCGTCGCCCGTGACCACGTACTTCGTCGACGTCAGCTCCGGCAGGCCCATCGGGCCGCGCGCGTGCAGCTTCTGCGTCGAGATGCCGATCTCCGCGCCGAACCCGAACTCGCCGCCGTCGGTGAACCGGGTGGAGGCGTTCACCATCACGGCCGCCGAGTCGACGAGCGCGGTGAAGCGGCGGGCGGCGGACTGCGACGTCGTCACGATCGCCTCCGTGTGGCCCGACCCGTACCGGCGGATGTGCGCGACGGCGTCGTCCAGGGAACCGACGACGCGGGCGGCGATGTCGAGGGACAGGTACTCGGCGTACCAGTCGTCCTCGGTCGCCTCGACGACGTCGCCGTCGAACGAGCGGATCCGCTCGTCGCCGTGGACGGTGACGCCCTTCTCCTTGAGCGCCGCAAGCGCGCGCGGGACGAACTCGTCGGCCACGTCCGCGTGCACAAGGAACGTCTCCGCGGCGTTGCAGACGGACGGACGCTGCGTCTTCGAGTTCACGAGGATGTCCAGCGCCGTGTCCAGGTCGGCGGCGGCGTCGACGTAGACCGAGCAGTTCCCCACCCCGGTCTCGATCACGGGGACGGTCGACTCCTCCACCACCGAATTGATCAGCGACGCGCCGCCGCGCGGGATCAGCACGTCCACGAGCCCGCGCGCGCGCATCAGGTGCTTGACCGAGTCACGGGACGTGCCGGGGACGAGCTGCACCGCGTCCGCCGGGACGTCCGTCCCGCGCAGCGCCTCCTGCATCACCGTCACCAGCACCGAGTTCGACTCGTACGCCGACGACGAGCCCCGCAGCATCGCGACGTTCCCGCTCTTCAGGCACAGCGCGGCGGCGTCCACGGTGACGTTCGGGCGGCCCTCGTAGATGATCCCGACGACGCCCAGCGGCACCCGGACCTGCCGCAGCTCCAGGCCGTTCGGCAGGACGTTCCCGCGCACCGTCTCCCCCACCGGGTCCGGCAGCGCCGCGACCTCCCGGACGGCCTCGGCGATCGCGGCGATCCGCTCCGCCGACAGGCTCAGCCGGTCGATCATGTACTCGGGGGTGCCGTTCTCGCGGGCCCGCGCGACGTCCGTCTCGTTCGCCTTGACGATCCGCGCGGCCCCGTCCACCAGCGCGTCCGCGATCGCGTGCAGCGCGGCGTCCTTCGCGGCGCGCGGCAGCGGCGCCAGCCCCGCGGCGGCGTCGCGGGCGGTCCGCGCCACCCGCAGGAACTCCTCGCGTTCCCGGTCCTGCTCGCTCATCCGACGTTCCTCTCCGGTCAACGATCGGTCAGCACCACGAGGTGGTCGCGGTGGATTATCTCGCGTTCGTACTCGGCGCCCAGCTCGCGCGCCAGCCAGCGGGTGGAGCGGCCCATCAGCTCGGGAATCTCCGACGCGTCATAGTTCGCCAGGCCGCGCGCGACCACCCGCCCGTCCGCGCCGCACAGGTCCACCGGGTCGCCCGCCGCGAAGTCGCCCTCCACGCCCGTGACGCCCGCGGGCAGCAGCGACTTGCCGCGCCGGACGACCGCGTCGACCGCGCCCGGATCGAGCACGATGCGGCCCTGCCCGGTGGTGGCGTGCGCCAGCCACAGGTGCCGGGTGGCGCGGCGGCGGTCGTCCACGGGGTGGAACAGCGTGCCGACGCGGTCGCCCGCGACGGCGCGCGCGGCCGACGCGGCGTTCGTCAGCACCACCGGGATCCCCGCGATGCGGGCCGCCTCGACCTTGGTGACCATGCCGCCGGTGCCGACGCGTCCCGACCCGCCCAGCTCCACCCCGTCCAAGTCCGCCGGGGACCGGACGTCGGTGATGCGGCGGGCGCCCGGCTGCCGCGGGTCGCCCGTGTACAGGGCGTCCACGTCCGACAGCAGGACGAGCGCGTCGGCGCGGGTCAGGTGGGCGACGAGCGCCGCGAGGCGGTCGTTGTCGCCGAACCGGATCTCGTCTGTGGCGACCGTGTCGTTCTCGTTGACGATCGGCAGCACCCCCAGGGCGAGGAGCTGCGCGAGCGTCCGCTGCGCGTTGCGGTGGTGGGAGCGGCGCATCATGTCGTCGGCGGTCAGCAGCACCTGCCCGACCGTGACGCCGTACCGGGCGAACGACGACGTGTAGCGGGCGAACAGCGCGCCCTGCCCCACGCTCGCCGCCGCCTGCTGGGTCGCGAGGTCGGACGGGCGCCGCGTCAGCCCGAGCGGGCCGAGCCCGGCCGCGATCGCCCCCGACGACACGAACACGATCTCCGCGCCCGCGTCCCGGCGGGCCGCCAGCACGTCCACGAGGGCGTCGATGCGGGCGGCGTCGATCGTCCCCTGCGGCGTGGTCAGCGACGACGAGCCCGCCTTGACCACGATCCGGCGCGCCTTCGCGATCTCCGCGCGTTCGGTCACGAACGTCCCTCCCGGGTCAGCGGCCGTCGAGCCGGCGATCGGTGCCGCGCGGGCCGGCGGCGGCGTCCCCGGCCGGGATGTCGGGCTCCCAGTCGAACACCACGGAGTCGTCCACGGTGCCGATCATGACGGTCGCCCCGGCCTCGGCGCCCGCCTCGCGGAGCGCGTCCTCGATGCCGAGCCGCGCGAGGCGGTCGGCGAGGTACCCGACGGCCTCCTCGTTCTGGAAGTCGGTCTGCCGCAGCCACCGGACGGGCTTCGTCCCGGTGATCAGGTAGGTGTTCTCGCCCATCGGCCGCACCTCGAACTCGGCGCCGCCGCCGACCGGTTCCGGCCGGATCACGATGCGGGTCGGCTCGGCCGGGGGCAGGCTCGCGCGGTGCTCCGCGACCATCGCCGCCATCGCGAACGACAGCTCCCGCAGCCCCTCGTGGGTCGCCGCCGACACCTCGAACACCCGCAGGCCGCGCGCCTCGAACTCGGGCCGGACGAGCTCGGCGAGGTCGCGCGCGTCCGGGACGTCCACCTTGTTCAGCACCACCAGGCGCGGACGGTCGGACAGCGGGCGGTCGCCGAGGACGCGGTCGTACGCCTGCAGTTCGCGCTCGATGACCTCGAAGTCGCTGACCGGGTCGCGTCCGGGCTCGGGCGTCGCGCAGTCGAGGACGTGCGCGAGCGTCGACGAGCGTTCGATGTGCCGCAGGAACTCCAGCCCGAGGCCGCGGCCCTCGCTGGCGCCCTCGATCAGGCCCGGGACGTCGGCGACCGTGAACGTCGTGTCGCCCGCGCTCACCACCCCGAGGTTCGGGACGAGCGTGGTGAACGGGTAGTCGGCGATCTTCGGCTTCGCGGCGGACAGCGCGGCGATCAGCGACGACTTCCCGGCGCTGGGGAACCCGACGAGCGCGACGTCCGCGACGCTCTTCAACTCCAGGACGACGTCGCGTTCCTCGCCCGGCTCGCCGAGCAGCGCGAACCCCGGCGCCTTGCGCTTGGCGGTGGCCAGCGCCGCGTTGCCGAGGCCGCCGCGGCCGCCGCGCGCGATCACGAACCGGGTGCCCTCGCCGACCAGGTCGGCGAGCACCTCGTCGCCCTCCTTGACGACGGTGCCGTCGGGAACCGGCAGGACCACGTCGTCGCCGTTGGCGCCCGTCCGGTGCCCGCCCTGCCCCGGCCTGCCGTTGCCCGCCTTGCGGTGCGGGCGGCGGTGGTACTCCAGGAGGCTCGCGGCGTTCGTGTCGACGACGAGCACGACGTCGCCGCCGTTGCCGCCGTTCGCCCCGTCCGGTCCGCCGAGCGGCTTGAACTTCTCCCGGTGGATCGACGCGCAGCCGTTCCCGCCGCTGCCCGCGGCGACGTGCAGCACCACCCGGTCGACGAACTGCGCACCCGTTCCCGCACCAGCGGCCACGGCGACTCTCCTTGCGCTCGGCCCCGCGAAGGGCTCTGAAAACAGCGCAAGGGACGGACCCGAACGGTCCGCCCCTTGCGAAAGACTCTTCCCGAAGCGGACTACTCCGCCGGCGGGACGACGCTGACCGCGTTGCGGCCGCGGTAGCGCCGGAACTCCACCGCGCCCGCGACGAGCGCGAACAGCGTGTCGTCGCCGCCGCGGCCGACGCCGGGACCGGGGTGGAAGTGCGTGCCGCGCTGCCGGACGATGATCTCGCCGGCGTTGACGACCTGGCCGCCGAACCGCTTCACGCCGAGGCGCTTGGCGTTGGAGTCGCGACCGTTACGGCTGGACGATGCGCCCTTCTTGTGTGCCATGTGACCGCTCTCCCTACTTCCCGGACTCGATACCGGTGATCTTGACCTCGGTGTACGGCTGGCGGTGCCCCATCCGCCGCTTGTACCCGGTCTTGTTCCGGTAGTGCATGATGTTGATCTTCGGACCCTTGACCGCGCCGAGGATCTCGGCGGTCACCTCGTAGCGGGCCAGGTCGGCCGAGGAGCTGACGACCCGGTCGCCGTCCACGACCAGCACGGCCGGGAACGTGACGGTCGAGCCCACCTCGCCGGCCAGCTTGTCGACGGTCAGCACGTCGTCGACGGCGACCTTCTCCTGCCTGCCGCCTGCGCGGACAATCGCGTACACCGCGGAAACCTCTCGTCGTTCGCGTGCTTCTGGATCGAACCAGTCCCACGCGTGGCTGTACCAGCCCCCGGATGAGGGCCTACCCCCGGCACGGGGCCGAAGGCGGCACGCCGGGCCGAAGCCGCGGCGCTCTCTGCTCTTTCCCCACCGGATCGGCGGGGGGGTGCACCGGCCGGTCCCCGGACGGGGCCGCGGTGCGAGTTCGTGTCGGCGCGCGTCACCGCACACCGAAGTACGAGTGTACTGGACGCCCCGACCCGAACGCGAACGCGTGCGCCCGGGCCGGGGGACGTCCGTCCGTGCGTCAGTCCTCGGCGCCGTCGCCGGTCTGCGCGGCGACGCGGGACCGCCGGGTGCGGCGGCGCGGGGCCGCCGCCTCGCCGTCGCCCTCCCCGGCCGGGGTCTCGGCGGCCTCGGCCGGGGCCGCGGCCCGGTCGGCGGGCGCCGCCTCCGGCGCCGCGGCGTGCGCGGCGCCGTTCGCCAGGCCGTTCGACGAGCCGTTCGACCGCCCCGAGACGGGCTCGGGCTCGGCGGTGTCCAGCGTGCCCGGCGCGACGTCCGCGGCCTCCTCGGC
>NZ_JBHTJA010000133.1:0-16137 GCF_042675525.1 Actinomadura sediminis | reverse complement strand
GCGCCAGCCGCGGCGCCCGCCGCGCCGCCGCGACGGCCGAGCACGCCGCGGCGAGCCCCGGACGGCCCCGCGCGAGCAGGCCCAGCACGGCGAGGTTCCACATCGACGGGCGCGCCGGCGCGAGTCGGCCCGGATGCCGCCGCGCCAGGTCGGCGGCGGACGTCCCGTACTCGTGCCGCCGCCGCGCCCAGTCCACCGGGCGCAGCCGCGCCGTGTGCGCGACCCGCGCGTCCGGTTCGTACCGGACGTTCCACCCGAGGTCGCCCAGCCGCCAGACGAAGTCGACGTCCTCGCCGAGCCGCAGCCCCTCGTCGAACGCCCCGCCGGATCCGAGGTCGCGCACCGCCGCGACCCGGACCAGCAGCGTCGCCGTCGGCACGAACCCGAGCCTGCCGCCCGGCCGCACCAGCGCGGGCCGGACGCCCATGTCGAGCGCCGACCGGGCGGTCTCGTAGCGGGCGAGCAGGCGCCGGTCGCCGGGGTCGGGACGGACGCGCGGCGCGACGGCCGCGACCCGCGGGTCGTCGAAGTGCGGGACGAGGACGTCCAGCCAGCCCGCCTCGGGGCGGCAGTCGGAGTCGACGAGCGCCGCGAGCGGCGTCTCCACCAGCCGCAGGCCCGTGTTCCGCGCGGCGGCCGGGCCCCGGTTGACGGCGTGGCGCACCAGCCGCGCCCCCGCTGCGCCGGCGGCCCGGCGCAGCGGCCGGGGATCGGGCGAGGCGTCGTCCACGACGATCACCGGCAGGCCCTCGACGGCCGCCAGGCACCGCTCCAGCTCGTCGGCCCGCCCGTACGCGGGGATCACCACGGTCACCTCGTGCGGCCCCGGGCGCGGCGCCGGGACGGGCGGGGCCAGCCAGTGGTCGAGCAGCGGCCGGGCCACCGCCCGGCCGACCGGCGAGGGGTCGGCGAGCCCGCGCCCGCCCGCGCGGCGCAGCGCCGCGATGCGGGGGCGGGCGGCGTCCGCGAGGCGCACCACCTTCCACGGCGCGCCGCCGGTCGCGACCCGCCCGCCCGACCACAGCGACGTCCCCTCGTCCAGCGCGATCGGGAAATCGGCGGGCGGCGGGAAGCGCGGCGGTCCGCCCGCGGGGCCGCTCATGTCGCCGCCCCGGGGTCGAGGAGGCGGCCGCGCGCGTCCGCGCGCCCGAAGCGGATCCGCCGGACGGCCGCCGCCACCATCGCGTCCACGATCTCCCGCCCTCGGTCCGCCGACGCCCCCGCCGGGTCGCCGAGGACGCCCGACGGCGACACGTCCCGGACGCCCCGGGCGACCAGCTCGGGCAGCAGCTCGGCGATCGGCCGGGTGTCGCCCGCGACCGCGCGCGACGGCCGGACGAGGTCCGGCGCCAGCCGCAGCATGACCGACGTCTCGGTGAACCCGGCGTGGGCGTCGCCGCCGGGCACGCCGCAGCCGGTCCACGCCGCGTCGTGCCCTTCGGCGCGCATCCGCCCGACGGCGGCGTCGAGCGCCGCGGCGTTGCCGCCGTGCCCGTTGACGAAGACGATCCGCCCGGCCCACAGCGCGAGGGACCGGACGGTCTCGACGAGGACGAGTTCCAGCGCGTCCCGTCCGATCGAGATCGTGCCGGGGAACCCCGCGTGCTCGCCGCTGGACCCGTACGCGACGGCGGGCGCGACCAGCACGGGCCCGCCCGCAGCGCCCGGCATGGAGGCGCCCGGCACGGAGGCGCCCGACACGGACGCGCCCAGGTCGTCCGCCACGCGCTCGGCGACGGCCCGGGCGATCACCGTGTCGGTGTTCAGGGGCAGGTGCGGGCCGTGCTGCTCGGTCGACCCGACCGGCACCAGTACCGGCGGCCGTTCCCGGACCTCCGGCCACGCGGCCCCCGCCAGGTCCCGCACGTCAGTCCTCCTCGCCGCCCAGCGTCAGCGCGAACCCGGGCGGGATCACGAGGTCGGACGGCGACAGCTCGCGGACGGACGCGTGGCCGAGGCCGAGCACCGCGGAGTCGAGCCCGCCGCGCATGATGTCCAGCACGTTCTCCACCCCCGCCTGCCCGTTGGCGGCCAGGCCCCACAGGTACGCCCGGCCGATCAGCACGGCCCGGGCGCCGAGCGCGAGCGCCTTGGCGACGTCCCCGCCGCGCCGCACCCCGCCGTCCAGCAGCACCTCGATCTGGTCGCCGACCGCCTCCGCGACCGACGGCAGCACCCGGATCGTCGCGGGCGTGGTGTCGAGGTTGTTGCCGCCGTGGTTGGACACCGACAGCGCCGTCGCGCCCGCGTCCACGGCCCGCTTGGCGTCGTCGACGCGGGTGACGCCCTTGAGCATGAACGGGCCGCCCCACTCCTTGCGCAGCCACGCCACGTCCTCCCAGGTGGGCGGCGGGGTCTGCATCCACTCGCCGTACGCGCCGAAGAACGTGGGCGCGGGGCCGCCCGGCGGCCGGAGGTTGGGCGTCGTCAGGTCCGGGATGCGGCCGGTCTTGGCGAACCGCCACAGCCAGTCCGGGTGGGGCAGGACGCCCGGCGCCAGCCTCGCCATCGTCTTCAGGTCGATCTTCTCGGGGATCATGGGGCTGCCCCAGTCCCGCCCGTTGGAGAACGACCAGTCGAGCGTGGCGATCAGCGCCTTGGCCCCGGCGCGGCGCGCGCGGTCCATGCGCTGCACCATCGCGTCCCGGTCGCCGCTCCAGTACATCTGGAAGAAGACGTTCGGGTTGGCCTCGGCGACCTCCTCCACGGGCTTGCTCGCGAACGACGACAGCCCCATGATGACGCCGCGGTTCGCGGCCGCGCGCGCCACCGCGACCTCGCCGTCGGGGTGCACGGCCTGCACCCCGGTGGGGGAGATGACCATCGGCATGGACGTCTCCACGCCCAGCACCGTCGTGGACAGGTCGCGCTCCGCGTGGTGGCCCGCCACGTGGGGCGCGAAGCCGAGGTCGCCGAACGCCTTGCAGTTGTCGCCGACCGTCCGGCCGCGCTCCGAGCCCGCGACCAGCGCCCCGTACACCATGTGCGGCAGCCGCCGCTTCGCGCGCCGCTGCGCCTCGGCCACGGTCTCGAACCACGGATTCTGGAACATGTCGTCTCCTGGGGAAGGTCAGGTGATCCGCAGCCCCGCGAGGGGGTTCTCCTCGCAGGCGCTCACGGGCGGGCGGTCCATGTCGGAGCGCCGCCCGAGCCGCACCAGGACGGGTTCCCGGCGCCGCGGCGGCGAGGTCCGGTGCGAGTGGTCGCCGGACGGTCTCGGGATGCCCGACCGGTCCTCGGGCCGCCCCGCGAGCAGCGTCTCGCCGTGGCCCCGCACGCATTCGGGGTCGGGCCCGTCCAGCGGCAGCCCGGTGAAGAACTTGGCGGCCATGCAGCCGCCCTTGCAGGTGTCGTAGAACGAGCAGGAGGCGCAGGCGCCGCCCGTCTGCGGCTCCCGCAGGCCGGCGAACAGCTCCGACTCCCGCCACACCCGCGCGAAGCCGCCCGTCTCGCGGACGTTCCCCGCGAGGAACTCGTCGTGGATGGCGAACGGGCACGCGTACACGTCCCCGACCGGGTCGATGAGGCACACCACGCGCCCGGCCCCGCACAGGTTCAGTCCCGGCAGCGACTCGCCGTACGCGGACAGGTGGAAGAACGAGTCACCGGTCAGCACCCGGTCGCCGTGCGCGAGGAGCCAGTCGTACAGCTCCCGCTGCTGCGCCTGCGTCGGGTGCAGTTCGTCCCACACGTCCGCGCCGCGGCCGGACGGGCGCAGCCGCGTCAGCCGGAGCTGCGCGCCGTACTCGTCGGCGATGGCCTTGAAGTCGTCCATCTGCGGGATGTTGTGCCGCGTGCAGACCACCGACAGCTTGAAGTTCTTCATGCCCGCGTCGGCGAGGTTCCGCATGGCGCGCATCGCGGTGTCGTACGATCCGGCGCCCCGCACGGCGTCGTTGATGTCGGGCGTCGCGCCGTCCAGCGAGATCTGCACGTCCACGTAGTCGTTGGCCGCCAGCCGCCGCGCGACCTCGGGCGTGATCCGGACGCCGTTCGTGGAGAACTTCACGCCCACGTGATGGGCCGTGGCGTAGTCCAGCAGTTCCCAGAAGTCCGACCGGACCGTGGGCTCGCCGCCGCCGATGTTCACGTAGAAGACCTGCATGGCCTCCAGCTCGTCGATGACGGCCTTGGCCTCGTCCGTCGACAGCTCGCGCGGATCGCGCCGTCCCGAGCTGGACAGGCAGTGCGCGCACGACAGGTTGCAGGCGTAGGTGAGCTCCCAGGTCAGGCAGATCGGCGCGTCGAGCCCGCGCTCGAACAGGTCGACCAGCCGGGGACCGGTGGTCCGCGTTGCCCGGCTTGCGGCGTCGATGGTCACGGCGTCCTTTCCACGAGCATGGACGAGCTTGCGAGCGCGCCGAGCGCCGCTCCGTACCGGGGCAGGTCGGCCGCGGGCACGTCGGCCGCCGCGCAGGCGTCCCGGGCGGTGGGCGCGTCCCGCAGCCCCCGGACGACCGCCAGCAGCCGGCGGTCCTTGAGGAACGACAGCTTCCGGGTGCCGAAGTGGTAGAGCAGCGCGCCGAAGGGTTCGGGCCGCACCGAGACCTGCGGGTGCAGGTCCCAGGCGCGGTCCAGGTCGATCGCGGGCACCGCTTAGTAGACGCCGCACATGCCGTCGATCGAGACCTCCTCGATCAGCGACTCGGCGGCCACGGCGTCCTCGGTCCGCTCGGCGGCGTTCTGGTCCTCGGTGGCGGCGCTGTCCATGGCGTCCTCCTTCGTTCGCGTACGGCGGCCGCGGGCCCGTCCGGTGACGCACGTCACGGCCGCCCGGCTTGAGGGGATACTAAGTGCATCGAGTGTCAAAAAGGAAGGGGGCGGGACGGACGAACGAGACGTCTCGGCACCCGCGCGAGCGGTGGCGAGGGCCGTCCGCCGCGGCGGGGCTCGTCCTGGGCGGTGCTTGGAGAACGGCGGCGTGGCCGGGGCGCGTGGTCGGCGCGGGCGATCGGCACCGGGCGGGCCGTCCATGGGAAGGTGCGGTGGTGGACGAACTGGACGGGCTCGGCGCGCGCGGGCGGCGGCGTCCGGACGTGCTCGTGGTCGGGGCGGGCGGGGCCGGTGCGGCGCTGGCGGCCCGGCTCGCCGAGGACCCGGACCGGGAGGTCCTCGTGCTGGAGGCCGGGCCGGTGCCGTCCGCGTTCCCCCGCGAACTGCTGGACGCCCGGCTCGTCCCCGGGGCGCGGCCGGGGCATCCGGCCGTCCGGACGTACCCGGCGCGGCTCGCGCCCGGCATGCCGTACACGGCGGCGCGCGGGCGGGTGCTGGGCGGCTCGACGACCGTGAACGGCGGCTACTTCGTCCGCGCCCGGCGGGCGGACTTCGACCGCTGGGCGGCCGCCGGCGGCGACACCTGGTCGTACGGGCGCGCGCTGCCGTTCATGCGCGCGCTCGAGACCGACCTCGACCACGGGGCCGCGGCGCCGCACGGCGGCCGGGGGCCGATCCCGGTGCGCCGGACGGACCTGCGGCATCCCGCCGCGGCCGCGTTCCGGGCCGCCGCGCGCGAGCTCGGACATCCGGACGAGCCCGACAAGAACGCGCAGGGTCCGGCCGGGTTCGGGCCCGTGCCGTCCAACACGGCCGGCGGGCGCCGCGTCAACACCGGGCTCGCCTACCTGCTCGGCGCCGCGGCCGGGCGCCCGAACCTCACGGTGCTGGGCGGCCGCCCGGTGCGGTCCGTCGTCGTCCGGCGCGGACGGGCCGCCGGCGTCGTCACCGAGGACGGGACGGTCGTCGAGGCGGGCGAGACCGTGCTGTGCGCGGGCGCCCTGTCCACGCCGCACCTGCTGCACCTGTCGGGGATCGGGCCCGCGGCGGACCTCGAACGCGCCGGGATCCCGGTCGTCCACGACCTTCCCGCCGTCGGCGCCGCGCTCAGCGACCACCCGCAGATCATCGTGGAGTGGACGCCCCGGCGGCCATTGGACGAGCCGTCCGGTTCATGGCTCGGCGGCGTCCTGCACCTGCCGTCGGCGGGCGGTCCCGCGGCGGGCGACCTGGAGATCCTGCAGTCGCTCGTGCCGATGGCCGGGCTCGCCGGGGGCAAGGTCGCCGTTCCCGGCATGCCCCTGGCGTTCCTCGTGTCCGTGCAGACGCCCCGGACGTCCGGGAGCCTGCGCACCGTGTCGGCCGACCCGGACGTCCCGCCGGAGATCGGCTACGGATACCTGGCGACCGGCGCCGACCGTCGCAGGATGCGCGAGGCCGTGCGGGCGGCGGTCGCGATCGTGGAGTCCGGGGCCTTCGGCGAGGTGTGCGCGGGCCCGGCCGAACCGGTGCCGGTGGACGACGACCGCGTGCTCGACGCGTGGATCCGCGCGCGCCTCGGCACGTCGCAGCACACGTGCGGCACCGTCCCGATGGGCCCGGCCGTCGACGCCCTCGGCCGGGTGCACGGCCTGCGCGGGCTGCGCGTCGCCGACACCTCGATCCTGCCCGCCGCTCCGCTGCGCGGCCCCGCCGCGACGGCCGTCCTCATCGGCGAGATCGTCGCGGACGGCGTCCGGCGCGGCTGAGGGGGCCTACCCCGGCGCGGGGGCGCGCCCGAGTTCGGCGAACCCGGCCTCGACCCGCCGGAGCGTATCGTCCAGCAGGTCCGCCAGGGCCGCCCCCTCTCCGGTGGACAGCCAGTGCTCGTAGGCGGTGACCGCGGCGGCGAGGATCACGCTGCCGGCGAGCCGGGGCGCCATCGCCGACACCGGCTGCCCGGTCCGGGCGGCCACGAACTCGGAGACGATCCGCCGCCAGGACGCGTAGCGCAGCGTCGCGTCGGCCTGCAGGGTCGGCACCGTGAGGATCAGCTTCATCCGCTGCCGGTGCCACGGCACCTCCCGCGGGTCGAACCGGTTGAACTCCACGACGGCGCGGCGGACCGCGTCCATGATCGGCGCGCTCGGGTCGGCCTCGTCCAGCAGCGTGCGCAACCGCCGCAGCTGCTCGTCGAAATCGCCCCACACGAGGTCGTTCTTGGACGCGAAGTACCGGAAGAACGTGCGCCGCCCGATCCCGGCGGCGGCCGCGATGTCGTCCACGGTCGTCTCGTCGAACCCCTGCCGGGCGAACAGCTCGAACGCGAGCCGCTCCAGCGCGGCCCGCGAGGTCACGCGCGGGCGCCCCATCACCCGGCGGCTCTCACTGAACGACGTCACGCCACCAGGTTCCCACGCCGGGACGCGGTCCGCTCGGTACGGCCCGGAGGCTCAGCCCCGGAGCGCCTCGGCCGCCACCGTGCCCGCGAGCACGGCGGCGAGCCCGGCGGCGACGGTGACGGCCGCGTTCGCGGCGGCGAGCAGCCGCGCGCCCGACTCCGCCAGCCGCACCGTCTCGTACGACAACGTCGAGTACGTCGTCAGCGCCCCGCACAGGCCCGTGCCGACCAGCAGCCGCACCGGCTCGGCGGCGGCCCCCTGCACGGCCGCCCCGGTCAGCACGCCCAGCACCAGGCAGCCGAGGATGTTGGCGGCGAAGGTCCCCCAAGGGAACGCCGGACCGGTCCGGGCCCGCACGGCGCGGTCGACGAGGTAGCGCAGCGGAGCCCCCGCCATGCCCCCGGCGACGACGAACAGCCAGCTCATCCGGCCTCCCCCCGCGGCGGGGAGAAGAGGCGGTGGGTCAGGGCCGCCGCGGCCCACGCGGCCGCGACCGCGACGACCGGCGTGGCCGCCAGGTACGCGAGGCCGAGGCGGACGTGCCCGTCCCCGAGCAGGCGCGGGACGTCCGCCGCGTAGGCGGAGAAGGTCGTGAACCCGCCGAGCACGCCGGTGCCGAGGAACGGCCGGACGAGCCGGTGCGCCCTTCGAGTGCGCGCGAGGACGGCCATGAGGACGCCGATCAGGGCGCAGCCGAGCGCGTTGACCGCGAGGACCGTCCAGGGGAAGGCGTGCTCCTGGAGGGGCCACAGCAGCGCGGCGCCGTGGCGGGCGGCGGCGCCCAGCCCGCCCCCGGCCGAGATCGCCGCGATCACGGCCGCCTCCCCGCGGGCGCGCGGCGGCGCGGCGGGCGCGTCCGTCCGGACGGGCCGGTCGAGGGCGGGGACATTCTGGTCGTGGGGTGACATCGCGGGTCTCCTACTCGTGCGTGCCCGATGCCGGGCGCGTCCGTTACGAGCAGGGACCGTTGGCGGCGTCGGCGCCGCGGTTCGGGCACGGCGGGCCCCACCGCCGTTCGGCCGCTCCCGGAAGGGAGGACCGCCGTGCAGTGTACCGCCGCGCGTGCGGGCCGGTCAGGGCCGATCCGGGGCGGGCGGAGGACGGTCGGGGCGGTAGGGGGCCAGCGCCGGGTCGGGGGTCCCGGCCAGGATCTCCCCGGCGACCAGGCCGGCCAGGTGCGGGCCCAGCGTGATGCCGCTGTGCGTGACGACGGTGTAGAGGCCGGGCCGCAGCGGCCCGACGAGCGGGCGGCCGTCGGCGGGCAGCGGGCGGACGCAGCGGCGCACCCGGTCGACACGGGCGTCCAGGCCGGGGAACAGGACGCGCGCGCGGTCGAGCAGCTCGGCCGCGCGGGCGTCGAGGACGGCCTGCGGCGTCGCGAGGTCGGTCGCGGCGTCCAGGTCGGCGGCCTCCAGCAGGAGACCGCCGTCCGGGGCGGGCCGCAGGTCGAGGCCGGGACTGTGGACGAGCCCGCCGACCAGGCCCGGGACCGGCGTGGTCGTGACCGTGAGCCCGGGGGCGGACGAACCGGGCGCCGCGGCGTCCACGAGGGGCAGCGCCGCACCGGCGGTCGCGAGGAGGGCGGGGCTCCGCCACCCGGCGGCGCAGACCGTGACGTCGGCCTCCAGGTCCCCGGCGGACGTGCGGACGCCGGTGACGCGGTCGCCGCGGACCAGCAGCCCGGCCGCGTGCGTCCCGGTGCGGATCCGGGCCCCGGCGTCACGGGCGCGGGCGACCAGCGCGCCGACGGCGGCGGCCCCGTCCACGTGCCCCTCGCCGGGGAACCGGGCGATGACCGCCCCGGCGGGCGGGCGCAGCGCCGGTTCGTCGTCGCGCAGCCGGGTGGCGGTGGTCAGCGTCGCCGGGTAGCCGAGGTCGCGCAGCCGCGCGACCCGCTCGGCGAGGGCGTCCCGGTCGGGTTCGGCGACGGCCCACTCGGTGTTCCCCGCGAACCGCGCCCAGGCGGGATCGCCGAACTCGGCGGCGACCCGCCGCCAGGCGTCCAGCGCGGCGACGCGGAACGCGTGGTAACGGGCGTCGGCGGGATCGTTGGCGTTGAGCCAGGCGTAGCTCGCGCCCGAGGTCCCGGCGCCGGGCCGGTCCCGTTCGACCAGCGTCACCTCCGCCGTGCCGGGGCGGGCGAGACGGTCGGCCAGGGCGGCGCCGATGATCCCGCCGCCCACGATGACGATGCGCATGACCATAGGGTCGCAGGTGCCGGGCGGCCCCGCGCGGCGGGGCTCAGTCCCCCCGGTCGCTCACCGCGTCCTCCGGCGGGACGCCGCGCAGCGCGTCCGCGCCGAACATCGGCTCGAAGAACGACGAGTAGTCGGGCCCCCGCCGCAGATGGTGCCCGCCGTCCACGTTCAGCACCTGCCCGGTGATCCAGGACGCCTCGGGTCCCGCGAGGAACGCGACGGCCCCCGCGATGTCCTCGGGTTCACCGACCCGGGACAGCGGCATGCACGCCAGGTAGTCGTCCAGGACGGGCCCGGTGTCGGCGATGCCCGCGACGAGCTCGGTGCGGACGATCCCGGGGCGGACGCCGTTGACCCGGATGCCGACGCCGCCCAGTTCGTCCGCCGCCAGCCGGACCAGATGGTCGACGGCCGCCTTGGACACCCCGTACGCACCGAACCAGCGGTGCGTGTTCGACGACGCGATCGACGAGATCGCGACGATCGACCCGCCGCCGCCGCGCGCCATGGCCCGGGCGGCGTGCCGGATCGTCAGCATCGTCCCCGTCGCGTTCAGTTCCAGGGTGGCGCGCCACTGGTCCAGGTCGAGATCGCCGATGGGGCCGATCGAGCTCGACCCGCCCGCGCTCGCGACGACGGTCCGCAGCGGCCCTCGCTCGCCCGCCGCCCGCACCGCGTCCGCCACCTGCGCGTCGTCGGTGACGTCGGCGACCACGTACCCGAGCTCCTGCCCGGCGTCCTCGCGCGCCCGCTCGGCGGCGTCGCGCAGCCGCGCCTCCGTCCGCCCGCAGATCGTGACGGCCGCGCCGTCCGCGGCCAGCCGCACGGCGCAGCCGAGCCCGATACCGCTGCCGCCGCCCGTCACCAGCGCCGCCGTCCCGTCCAGGGTTCCCACTGTGCCCTCCCGCTCGTGTCAGCCGTGTCAGCGGTCGACCGCGGTGGTGCCGCCGTCGACCGTCAGGTGCGTCCCGGTGATGAACGACGCCTCGTCGCTCATGAGGAACCGGACGGCCGCCGCGACCTCCGCGGGCCGTCCGAGCCGCCCGACCGGCGCCTTCGCCGCGAACTCCGCCCGCATCTCCGCCGGCGCCACCGCGAGCAGCGGAGTGTCGATGTAGCCCGGGCACACCGCGTTCACCCGTACGCCGTCGCCCGCGAGCTGGTGCGCCAGCGCCCGCGTCAGGCCGAGCAGGCCCGCCTTCGAGGCGCAGTACGCGGGGATGAACGCCTGCCCGACGAACGCCTCGATCGACGAGATCCCCACGATCGCCGACCCCTCCCGCGCGCAGGTCGCCCAGCATCGCCTGCGAGGTTAGCGTGCTGATCGGCTCGCCGACAGGGGCGGACGGCCCGGTGTGGGAGGTTCGATGCGTGAGCTGGGCGGACCGGCCGCTGGCGCGTGGTCGATACGTGCTCGGTCGCCGGATTGTTCGGCGGCCCGGGGGCGGCGCCGTATACGGTCTCGAAGTGGGCGGCCCTCGCCGCGGGACGGCCATCGCCCCCGCCGACGCCGAAGGGAAGTGAGGACCATGCCGTCGAAGGTGCCGCCGAAGGGGCTCGACTCGCCGCTCGTCCCGAACTTCATGAAGGCCGCGTCGCGGCTGCACGTCGAGGCGTACCGGCTCACGAACGGCCGGGTCGGCGGAACGTGGCGCGTCGGGTCCGCCTTCCGGCGCGGCGTCCCGATCTGCCTGCTCACGACCCGCGGCCGCAAGACCGGGCGGCCGCGCACGCTGCCGCTGCTGTACATGCGGGACGGCGACCGGGTCGTCGTCGTCGCGTCGCAGGGCGGCCTGCCGAGGCATCCGATGTGGTATCTCAACCTGCGGGCCGACCCGCGCGTCGTGGTGCGGATCGGCCCGGACGTCCGCCGCATGCGGGCCCGCACCGCCGACGAGGACGAGCGCGCGGCGCTCTGGCCGCGCCTGGTCGAGGTGTACGCCGACTACGACGACTACCAGTCCTGGACGGACCGGGAGATCCCCGTCGTCATCTGCGAGCCCGCCTGAACGGCGGCGCCGGTCAGACCAGGTCCAGCGTGCCCAGCGCCCGGATCGCGGCGCAGGACCGGGCCGCCATCGCCAGGAACATCCGGTCGCCGCGCTCCGTCGGCGTCCCGTACGCGCACCCGAGGACGGTGATCAGCGGGCCCTGCAGGGCCGCGAACCGGTAGTCCTCGAAGCAGGCGTCGAGGTCGTAGCCGGTCACGCCGTGCCGCTCCAGCTCGGCGTGGTAGACGCCGACGAGGTCGCGTTCCCGGGCGGCGCGGACGTCCGGCGGCAGGCTCGTGCCGAGGAAGTACGCCAGGTCCCGCAGGGGATGCCCGAGGCCGATCGTCTGCCAGTCGACCGCGGTGACCCGCCCGTCGTCGCCGAACAGCAGGTTGTCGAGCCGGTAGTCGCCGTGGACGAGGCCGAAGACGTCCGGGCGCCCGACGACCCACGCGGCGATCGCGTCCGCCGTCTCCCGCAGCGTCCGGACGTCCCGGTCGTCCAGCCGCCCGGCGAACCGCTCGACGAACGTGCCGACCGCCGGGCCGAACACCTCGCCGAGCCGCGCCGCGTCCTCCGCCCCCACGGGTTTCAGCCACGGCACGTCGAGCAGCGCCGGGTCGCACCAGCGGGGACCGTGCAGCCCGGCGAGGTTCGCGACCGCGGCCGCGGCCCGGTCCGGCGCGCAGCCCGCGAGCTGGTCGCCCTGCACCGCCGGGTGGAGGTCGTCGAGCAGCAGCACGAAACTGGTGTGGTCGGCGGAGATCGCGCCGTAGTGGCAGCGCGGCGTCCGCACCTTCACGGTGGCGGCCAGGTCCCGGTAGAAGGCCACCTCCGCCCGGTACACCGGCCAGAGGAACGAACGGGCGCCCTCGTCCTCGGCGGCGAGCTTGGCGACGAGCCGGCGCCGGGCGCCGTCCGCGCAGTCCAGCCGGAGCCGGTAGCACGCGCCGATCTGCCCCGATCCGATCTTCTCCCGCCGGACGGCCGTGACCGGGACGCCGAGGACCTCGCCGAGCGCCTCGGGCGTCAGCCCGGCGGCCGTGTCGATGACGCGCACGCCGTCAGCACCTCCCCGGGTTGCGGGGGAGCCCGGCGACCCGCGCGGGCCTGACCTTCCGGTACGCCGCCACGACCGGCTCGGCCTCCGCCGGTGTCACGCCGTGCAGGATCACCCCGTCGGCCCCGGCGTCGAACTGGTCCACGACGCGCCGCGCGCAGGCGTCCGCGTCGCCCGTCGCCGCCGCGCCGAACCAGTCGTCGGGCAGCAGCTCCGCGACCCGGCGGAGCTCGCCGGGGGTCGCGACGGCGTCGAACGCCCCCGGGAACCCGGCGACGAGCCCGTCCGCGCGGAACCGGGCGAGGGCCGCCGGGTCCCAGCCGTTCACGCGGACCAGCAGGTCCCCGTACCCCTGCAGGTAGGTCGCGAGCCGCCCGGTGAGCTTGCGGAGCCGCGCCTCCTCGTCGAGGTGGTCGCCGACGGTCGCCAGCACCGACCACACCCGCACCCGCGCCGGGTCCCGCCCGGCCCGTTCCGCGCCGCGCCGCACCGCCGCCACCGACCGCGCGAGGGTCTCGTCGGTGAAGAACGTGTGCAGGACGACGCCGTCCGCGACGGCCCCCGCGAACTCCAGCGTCCGCCCGCCCATCGCGGTGAGCAGGACGGGCACGTCCTCGTCGAACGACGCGTCCTGGTTCAGGTACGGGAAGTCGCCCGCCGGGCCGTGGTGGTCGACGACCGCCTCGCCCCGCCACAGCCGGCGCACGATGCCGATGAAGTCCTCGAGCTGCGCGGTCGTCACCCGGGGGAGCCCCATGACGTCGAACAGCATGTCGAAGCCGCGGCCGAGGCCCAGCGCGAACCGCCCGCCGGTCAGCCGGTGCATCGTCGTCGCGAACGTCGCGGTGAGCAGCGGGTGCCGGGTGTTGTGGTTGGTCGCGGCGGTCGCGACCCCGAGGCGCTCGGACACCGCACCGGCCGCGCCCGACAGGGTCGCGGCCTCCTTGGTGGTGAACCGCTCGGACAGGAACACCGACCCGAGGCCGAGCCGCTCGCCGTCCCGCACCTGGTCCAGCAGGTCGCGCGGCGAACCGGAATGCCCCGGCAGCCCGTAGAACCCGAGCTCCGTCAGGTCGTCCGCCATGTCAGGCCGCCTTCCGCGCGGTCGGCGTGAAGGTGACCTCGAGCGAGTCGTAACCCGACACGAAGTTCGCCGGGCGGTACGCGGGCTCGGCGTCCTCCACGGGCTCGATGTCGGGCAGCCGCGCCAGCAGCCGCTCGAACATCACCTTCAGTTCCAGCCGGGCCAGGCTGTTGCCGAGGCAGAAGTGCGGGCCGTTGCCGAAGGCGATGTGGTCGTTGGGGGTCCGCTCGACGTCGAACCGATCGGGGTCGTCGAAGACGTCCGCGTCCCGGTTCGCCGAGGGGTACAGCAGCAGGAGCTTGTCGCCCTCCCGGATCCGCTGCCCGCCGAGCTCCACGTCCCGCAGCGCCGTCCGGTTCATGTTCTTGATGGGCGACACCCACCGCAGCATCTCCTCGACCGCCACCGGGATCTTCCCCGGGTCGTCGATGAGCGTCCGCCGCTGCTCCGGGTGCCGGCAAAGCTGGTACATCCCGCCGGAGACCACGTGCCGCGTCGTCTCGTCCCCGCCGATCAGGATCAGCAGCGACTCCTGCACGATCGACGCCAGGTCGAGCCGGTCACCGTCGATCTCCGCGTGCACCAGGGCGCTCAGCAGATCGTCGGACGGGTCGTCGCGACGCCGCTCGGCCGCCCGCGTCGCGTACTCGGTGAACCCGGCGAACGCGTCCCCGGCCTTGGCCAGCAGCTCCGGGTCGTCGTCGCCGGTGAGGGCCCGCAGCATGTCGTCGGACCAGGTCAGCAGCATCGCCCGGTCCTCGGGCGCCACGCCCAGCGCGTCCCCGATCACGATCAGCGGGAGCGGGGCGGCGATGTCGGCGACGAAGTCGCACGCGCCGCGCTCGCACACCCCGTCGATGATCTCGTCGCACAACCCGCGCAGGTAGTCCTCCTGCGCGGCGACGCGGCGCGGCGTGAACCCCGCGCTGACGAGCTTCCGGCGCAGCTTGTGCTCCGGATCGTCCATGTCGATCATCATCGGCAGGGCGGGGGAGTCGGCCCGGATCCCGTGCGCGCTGGAGAACACCTCCGGCATGCGCGACACCCGCTTCACGTCGGCGTGCCGGGAGACGCCCCACACCCCGGCGTTCTCGTCGCGGTAGACGGGGGCGTTCTCCCGCATCCAGCGCAGTTCCTCGTGCGGGTTCCGCCCCCAGAACTCCCCGCTGATCAGGTTGATGGACTCGTTGACGGCGTGGTCGGGCATGCGCGCTCCCTTTCGTGGGGACTCGGGGATCGGCCGCCGGGGGACCGCCCGGCCGACGGCGGGCTCGACGGCCCCCGGGCGCCGGACGGGCGGTGCCGTGCGGCGCCCGTCCCGCCGGAACCGAAGCCGGGGAGCCGGTCCGGCGGCTCCTGGAACGCGGTCCGCGCGTCCGGCCGGGCCGCGCCGTGTTCGGGCCCGCCACAGGCCCGGTGCGGCTCCGCGCGGACGGCGAGGGGGCGCCGACGCCCGAAGCCCCCGGTGTCGTCGTCCGGCATGTGCCGCCTCCACCAAGCTCGCCCGAGCACCGTGCGGGGCCGCCGGTGGCCCGCCTTGAAGACCGGATGATAGATACGATCCGCCCTCCGCCGAGGGGACCGCCCGGTGAGCGGGACCGAGCCGTCGCCGACCCGCGTTCGCCATGCTCGTCCGGTGCGGCGACCGGCCGATGCCCGGTCGGCCGTGACGACGGCGCGCTCCCGCCGCGAGCGGCCGCCCGGTGCGCATCGGGATCTCCCGGGTGCGGGACTCTGGCCTCGGGCGCCGGGGATCCGCGATGATCGACAGCAGGGTGACCGAAATCGAAGGACGTGACGTACATGTCGGCTGATAGCAGTCTCCCGCCTGCGCTGGCGGGCCGGGAGCGCGAGTCCGCGGAGCTGGCGGACGCCGTGCGGCGCCTCATCGCGCTGTGCACCTCCACCACGGCCCCGGCCGACGTCACCCGTGCCGCCGCGCGCGAGCTGAACGCCGTCGCGGACCGGCTGGAACGCCACGTCCCGGACCCGCCGCACCCGATGACCATGCTGCTGGCCCCCGCGATCACGTCCGACGACGAGTCGCCCGACCTCGCCGCCCGGATGCCCTACGACGTCGTCGTCGGCCGCCACAGCCCGCTCGCGCCGCCCCTGTCCGTGACGTTCGAGCCGCCCAAGGCCCTGCTGCGCGGCACGTTCACCCGCCCCTACCAGGGGCCGCCCGGCTGCGTGCACGGCGCCGTGCTCGCCGCGTCCTTCGACCTCGTGTGCGCCGCCGCGAACGTCATCGCGGGCCTGCCCGGCCCGACGGCCCGCCTGGAGATCAGGTACCGGCGGCCCACCCTGCTGGACGTGCCGTGCCTGTTCGAGGGCGAGGTCGAGTCGCACGAGGGCCGCCGGGTCCGCACGGTGGGACGGCTGATCCAGCAGGACCGGGTGACGGTCGAGGCCACGGGCGACTTCGTCCTGCTCGACCGCGCCGACATCGCCCGCCTGAGCGGCCGCCCCTGACCCGCCCGTCCGGCCACCCCGTCCGGCCACCCCGTCCGCGGTCGGCGCGCCGCGGCCTCGTCGAGGCGCGGCCCGGCCGTGACGCCCGCCGCCCGGGCGTCGCGCACGCCGCAGCCTCGGGCCTCCCCGCGGCCCGATGACGCCACGGCGGCGACCGCCCTGGGGACGCGGCGCGTGA
>NZ_JBHTJA010000132.1:0-16183 GCF_042675525.1 Actinomadura sediminis | reverse complement strand
CGGCCCGCCGCAACGGGCTGCACGCCGCCGCGGTCGCGGCGGGCGCGGCCGTCCCGGTCGGCGGCGGAACGGCCGCCGCGTTCGCGCTCACCGGCGACGGCGAGACCACCGTCGCGCCGACCCGGCCGCTCGCCGACGCCGTGGCCCCCACCCCCACGATCGCCCCGGAGGTCCTGCGGAAGCTCCGGCACGAGAAGGCGCTCGAACGGGCCGCCCGGCAGGTCCGGCAGGCCGGCGGCGAGAAGCTCGACCTGCAGGCAGTCGGCAAGCCGCTGCCCACCAGGAAGCCCAAGCCGGCGAAGACGCCCGAGAAGAGCGACGGCGACGGCGACGGCGGCGGCACCGCCCGCGTCCCCGACCCCGTCCCGGCCGGCGAGGCCCAGCGGATCGCCAAGGCGATGATGCCCGACTTCGGGTTCACCGGCGACGGCCAGTTCGGCTGCCTCGTCAAGCTGTGGGACAGGGAGAGCAGCTGGAACGTCCACGCCGACAACCCCTACTCCGACGCGTACGGCATCCCGCAGGCCAACCCGGGCTCCAAGATGTCCGCCGCCGGACCCGACTGGCGCAACAACGCCCGCACCCAGATCAAGTGGGGCCTCGGCTACATCAAGGGCAAGTACGACACCCCTTGCGGCGCCTGGAACCACTTCCTGGACGTCGGCCACTACTGACCGGGCGGACGGGCGCCCCTCAGCGGGCGCCCGTCATCCCGAGGACGTCCAGCGCCTCGTCGAGCTGCTCGAGCGTCAGCCGCCCGGCGTCCACGTGCCCCCGCTCCAGCACCACCTCGCGGATCGTCTTCCGCTCCGCGAGCGCCTGCTTGGCGACCCGCGCCGCCTCCTCGTAGCCGATGTGGCGGTTGAGCGGCGTGACGATCGACGGCGACGACTCGGCGTACTCGCGCATCCGTTCGGCGTCGGCCTCGATCCCCGTCACGCACCGGTCCGCGAGCAGCCGCGACGCGTTCGCCAGCAGGGTGATCGACTCCAGTACGTTCCGGGCGAGCATCGGCAGCATCACGTTCAGCTCGAAGTTCCCCGACGCGCCGCCGAACGCGACCGCGGCGTCGTTGCCGATGACCTGCGCCGCGACCTGCGTCACCGCCTCCGGGATCACCGGGTTCACCTTCCCCGGCATGATCGACGAACCGGGCTGCAGGTCCGGCAGCCGGAGCTCCGCGAGCCCCGCCCGCGGCCCCGACCCCATCCAGCGCAGATCGTTCGCGATCTTGGTGAGGCTGACCGCGATCGTCCGCAGCGCCCCGCTCGCCTCCACCAGGCCGTCCCGCGCGCCCTGCGCCTCGAAGTGGTTGCGCGCCTCGGTCAGCGGCAGCCCCGTCGCCCGCGCGATCTCCGCGATCACCCGCGGCGCGAAGCCGTCCGGCGTGTTGATCCCGGTCCCCACCGCCGTCCCGCCCAGCGGCAGCTCCGCCAGCCGCGGCAGCGCCGCCTCCAGCCGCTCCACCCCGTGGTTCACCTGTGCCGCGTACCCGCCGAACTCCTGGCCGAGCGTCACGGGCGTCGCGTCCATCAGGTGGGTGCGGCCCGACTTCACGACCTTCGCGAACTCGCGGGACTTCGCGTGCAGCGCGTCCCGCAGGTGCCGCAGCGCCGGGATCAGCTCGTCCACGACCGCGCCGGTCGCCGCGATGTGGATCGAGGACGGGAACACGTCGTTCGACGACTGCGACGCGTTCACGTGGTCGTTCGGATGCACCGGGCGGCCGAGCCGCTCCTCCGCGAGCGTCGCCACGACCTCGTTCGCGTTCATGTTCGACGACGTGCCCGAACCGGTCTGGAACACGTCGATGGGGAACTGGTCGTTCCACCTGCCGTCCGCGACCTCCCCGGCCGCGTCCGCGATCGCCGCGGCGAGATCGTCCTCGAGAACCCCCAGCTCGGCGTTCACGACCGCCGCCGCCGCCTTGATCCGGCCGAGCGCCGCGATGTGCGCGGGCTCGAGCGTCCGTCCCGAGATGGGGAAGTTCTCCACCGCGCGCTGGGTCTGCGCCCGCCACTTGGCCGACGCCGGAACCCGGACCTCACCCATGGAATCGTGCTCGATCCGGAAATCCTCGGTCATCTACGCCACCTCCCGCCGGGGTCCTTCCCCGCTCCACTCGGGACAGCCGTCCCCGGAACGGGTACATTCCCCGGCGGGATGTGATCTTCAGCCGCCGCTCGTCCGCGTCACCGTGAGGTTCTTGCGCTCGCCCGGCGCGCCGCCCGGCTCCCGCCGTCCGTTCACCCACACGTCGCACGCCGACGCGTCGTAGATCACCGCGTTCAGCCGCTGCTGGTCGTACTTGCGCGCCTCGTCGCGCTTCAGCGTCTCGTCGGCGAGCACCGTCATCGCCTCGCCCGGGATCGACACGAAGATCTTGCAGGCGTCGTTCCTGGCCCGCACCGCGAGCGTGCTGGACGCGACGCCCGCCGGGACGCCCGCGCCCGCCGCGGCGCTCGTCGCCGCCTGGGCGGGCGCGGGCGCGGGCTCCGGCCCCTCCCGCATCATCCCGACGATCAACGCCGTGGCCCCCACCCCGCAGGACGCGACCGTCGCCGCGACGAGCGCGGCCACGACCGTCAGGCGGTACCGCGGCGTCGCCGGGCGCCGCCCCGACCGCGGGCCGGACAGCGCCCGCTCCAGCCGGTCCGCCGCCCGCGCGTGGCTGAGCCGCCGCGTCGGGTTCTTCTCCAGCAGCCCGGTGATCACGGGCCCCAGCGTCCCCGCGTTCGCCGGAACCGGCGCCGGCTCGTTCGCCAGCGCGCTCAGCGTCGCCATCACGTTGTCGCGCTCGAACGGCGGACGCCCCTCCAGCGCCGCGTACAGCGTCGCGCCCAGCGACCACAGGTCGGACCTCGGCGTGGCCTTCTCGCCCGCGGCGACCTCGGGCGCCACGTACGCGGGGGAGCCCATGAAGTGCCCGGTCTTCGTCAGGCTGGCCGACCCCGACGAGAACGCGAGCCCGAAGTCGGTGAGCACCACCCGGTCGCCGTCCAGCAGGACGTTGCTCGGCTTGAGATCACGGTGCACGATCCCCGCCCGATGCGCGGTGCCCAGCGCGTCCAGCAGCTTGCGCCCGATGTGCCCGACCCGGTCGGGCGGCAGCGGCCCGGACCGCTCGATGAGCTCCTCGAGGCTCGGCGCCTCGATCAGCTCCATCACGATCCACGGCCGCCCCTGCTCGATGACGACGTCGTACACCTCGACGATCGACGGCGTGCGCAACTGCGCGGGCGCCCGCGCCTCGCGCAGGGTGCGGCGGTAGAAGACGACCCGGTCGTCCTCGGAGAGGTCCTCGGGGAGCCGCAACTCCTTGATCGCCACGGCGCGGTCGAGGAGTTCGTCGTGGCCTCTCCACACGGTGCCGTTGGCACCGTGGCCTATTTCCGAGACCAGCCGGTAGCGCGTCGCGAGAACGAGGCGCTCAGACTGAGACATGGGCGAAAAGATACCGGAGTGGCCATCCGGTCATCCGGCAGTCTCACGACGAAGTTGGATTTGGGGTCGATACCGTGATCTATCGCCCCCAAAACCCCTCGCTCCGCCCCCGAGCGACCCGCTCCCCGGGCGGCCGGAGCGGGCTCCGCGCGTCGGCCGCCCGGGTTCGTCAGCGGCGGCCGATGGTGAGGACGGGGCCCGAGGTGTCGGCGAAGAAGTCCCCGCCCTTGTCGTCGACGACGATGAACGCCGGGAAGTCCTCCACCTCGATCTTCCAGACCGCCTCCATGCCGAGCTCGGGGTATTCGAGGACCTCGACCTTCTTGATGCAGTCCTGGGCGAGGCGGGCGGCGGGACCGCCGATGGAGCCGAGGTAGAAGCCGCCGTGGGTCTTGCAGGCGTCGGTGACCTGCTGGGAGCGGTTGCCCTTGGCCAGCATGACGAACGAGCCGCCGGCGGCCTGGAACTGCTCGACGTAGGAGTCCATCCGCCCGGCGGTGGTGGGGCCGAACGAGCCGGAGGCGTAGCCCTCGGGGGTCTTGGCGGGGCCCGCGTAGTAGACGGCGTGGTCGCGCAGGTACCGCGGCATCGGCTCGCCCGCGTCGAGGCGCTCCTTGATCTTGGCATGCGCGATGTCGCGGGCGACGACGAGGGGACCGGTGAGGGAGAGGCGGGTCTTCACCGGGTACTTCGACAGCTCGGCGCGGATCTCGTCCATCGGCCGGTTCAGGTCGATCCGGACGACCTGGTCGTCCAGCTGGTCGGCGGTGGTGTCGGGCAGGTACTTGGCGGGGTCGGTCTCGAGGCGCTCGAGGAAGACGCCCTCGGCGGTGATCTTCGCGAGGGCCTGCCGGTCGGCGCTGCACGAGACGGCGATGGCCACCGGGCAGGACGCGCCGTGGCGGGGCAGCCGGATCACCCGGACGTCGTGGCAGAAGTACTTGCCGCCGAACTGGGCGCCGATGCCGAGCTTCTGCGTCAGCTCGAACACCCGCTGCTCGAGTTCGACGTCGCGGAAGCCGTGCCCGAGGGGGGACCCCTCGGTCGGCATCGAGTCCAGGTAGTGCGCCGACGCGTACTTCGCGGTCTTCAGCGCGTACTCGGCGGACGTCCCGCCCACGACGATCGCGAGGTGGTACGGGGGGCAGGCGGCGGTGCCGAGGGAGCGGATCTTCTCCTCGAGGAAGGACATCATCCGCTTCGGGTTCAGGACGGCCTTCGTCTCCTGGTACAGGAACGACTTGTTCGCGCTGCCGCCGCCCTTGGCCATGAACAGGAACTTGTAGGCGTCGCCGGACGTCGCGTACAGCTCGATCTGCGCGGGGAGGTTGCTGCCGGTGTTCTTCTCGTCCCACATGGAGACGGGCGCCATCTGCGAGTAGCGCAGGTTCAGCTTGGTGTACGCGTCGTAGACGCCGCGCGAGACGTGCTCCTCGTCCCGGCCGTCGGTCAGGACGTGCTGGCCCCGCTTGCCCATCACGATCGCGGTCCCGGTGTCCTGGCACATCGGCAGGACGCCGCCCGACGCGATGCCCGCGTTCTTCAGCAGGTCGAGGGCGACGAACCGGTCGTTCGGCGAGGCCTCCGGGTCGTCCAGGATCTTGCGGAGCTGCGCGAGGTGGGCCGGACGCAGCAGGTGCGAGATGTCGCGCATCGCGGTCTCGGTGAGCAGCCGCAGCGCCTCCGGCTCGACCTGCAGGAACGTTCGTCCGTTCGCCTCGAAGGTGGAGACGCCCCCGGTGGTGAGCAGGCGGTAGTCGGTGTCGTCCGTTCCGAGCGGCAGCAGGTCGGTGTAGGAGAACTCAGGCATCTCAGGCAGATCCTCGCGCGATTCCGATAGGGGCCGCCTCACAGGGTACGACTCCGGTCCGGCGGCGCGGCGGCGGCGTCGGAAGGTCCGCCGGAGATGGTGAAGATGTCGCGAGATCGTGGACCAATCGCTGGACCGTGACACAAGTCATACCTTCGGACGCTGAACGTGGTGTGACCGACCTTCATCTCCCACTCGACCGGTCCGCGGGGCGGCTGGCGGCACAGATCGCCGCCGGGTTCCGCGCGGGCGTCCGGTCCGGCCGGCTGACCGCCGGGACCAGGCTGCCGTCGAGCCGAGACCTCGCCCGGGACCTCGCCGTGTCCCGCGGCGTCGTCGTCGCCGCCTACGAGCAGCTCACCGCGGAGGGCTTCCTGGTCGCCCGGCGCGGCGACGGGACCCGGATCGCGCCCCTCGCCCGTCCCGACGACCCCCCGCCCCCGCCGCCCGCGCCGCCCGCGCCCGCCGTGCCGGGCGCGCGCACCCCCGTCGACTACGACCTGTGGCCCGGCAGCCCCGACCTGGCGGCGTTCCCCCGCGACCGCTGGCTGGCCGCCGAGCGGGCGGCGCTGCGCGCGCTGCCGGACGACGCCCTCGCCTACCCCGATCCCGCGGGGGCGCTCGTCCTGCGCACCGAACTGGCCGGGTACCTCGGACGGGCCCGCGCCGCGCACACCGACCCCGCCCGGGTCGTCGTGACGAACGGGGCGGCGCACGCGCTGTCGGCGCTGACCCGGCTGCTGCGCGCGGACGGCCGCACCGTGCTCGCCGTCGAGGACCCGGCGAGCGCCCGGCAGCTCCCGATGCTGCAGGCCGCGGGCGTCCGGCTGGTACGGGTCCCGGTGGACGGGCAGGGCATCGACGTCGCGGCGCTCGCCCGGACGGACGCGCGCGCGGTGCTCGTCACGCCCGCGCACCAGTACCCGACCGGCGTCGTGCTGTCCCCGGACCGGCGGGCGAGCCTCATCGCGTGGGCGCGGGACGCCGACGGGCTGATCATCGAGGACGACTACGACGCGGAGTTCCGCTACGACCGCGAACCCGTCGGATGCCTGCAGGGCGTCGATCCGGAACGGGTGGTGCTGCTCGGCTCGGTCAGCAAGACGCTCGCGCCCGCGATCCGGCTCGGCTGGGCGGCCGTCCCGCCGCCGCTCGCCGCCCGGCTGCGGACGCACCGCCTGCACACCGACCTCGGCACGCCCGTCCTGCCGCAGCACACGCTCGCCGAATACCTGCGCTCCGGCGGTTACGAGCGGCACCTGCGCGCCATGCGGCGCCGCTACCGGGCCCGGCGGGACGCCTTCGCCGACGCGCTCCGGCGGCACGTCCCGGGCGCCCGTGTGCACGGCGTTCCGGCGGGCATCCACCTCTACGCGGAGCTGCCGCCGGGCTGCGACGAGGAGCGGGTGGTCGCGCGCGCGTCCCGCGCCGGGCTGTCGGTCGCGGGCGCCCGTCCGCTGTGGTCGCCCGGCCGGGCCGCGCACGCCCCGCCCGCGCTCGTCCTCGGGTACGCCGGCCTGGAGGAGGGATGCCTGGTCAAGGCGGCGGAACTGCTCGGTCAAGCGGTTGCAGCGGGTGCTCGCGGGTAGGACAAGGATTCCCGGTGTAGGAGGTACGCATGAGTTTGGAAGAGGCGGCGCGGCAGCTCAAGATGGCCGTGCACGACGGGCAGGTCGCCTTCGACTGCGTGGGCCTGGGCGACCTCGCGCGGGCGCAGGAGCACGCGGTGACCCTGCGCGCGGCGGCCGACGCCGCCGAGGTCGCGCTCGCCCGGGCGATCCAGGACATGACGCCCGAGGAGGCGCAGGCCGCGGGGGAGCGGGCGGTCGTCGCGCTCGAGGAGTCCTGATCGGGCACGGCGGGGCCGGCGGACCGGGTCCCCGGGGCACGGCGCCCCGGGGGCCCGGCCGTCAGGTGGCGGTGGGTTCGGCCGGACGGGCGGGCGCCGCGGCGCCCGGCGCGGCGGGCGCCGCCGGGGAGGGCGCGAAGCCCCGGGCCGTCGCGAACACCACCAGCACCAGGATCGTCGGGACGGCGAACGCGAGCCGCAGGCCGTGGTCCGCGCTGAGCGGCTCAACCGCGCCGACCACGGCGGCGCCCAGGACGAACCCGACGTAGTTGAAGATGTTGACCCGGGCCACGGCGACGCCGAGGCCCGTGGGGTCGACCCGTCCGGCGGCCGTGAACGACACCGGCGCGATGACGCTGAGGCCCAGCCCGGCGACGGCGAACGCCCCGATCGCGACGGCCGCGTTCGGCGCCGCGACCACCCCGACCATCCCGGCGAGCCCGACGGCGCCGCCGAGCCGCACCACCGCCACCGCGCCGGAGCGGCGCACGGCCAGGTCGGCGACCGCCCGGCTCACCACCATGGCGACCTGGTAGGCGACGTAGCCGAGCGGCGCCACCCAGTCCGCCCCGCCCAGCTCGTCGTCGAGGTACTTGGCGCCGTAGTTGGAGATCGCCGAATCGGCCAGGTACGCCACCGCCATCGCCGTGCCCACGATGAGGATCGGGCGCCACGGCACCCGCCGTCCGGCGGCCTTCAGCTCCGCGGCGGACGGCCCGCCGCCCTCCTCCGCGCGCCGGTACAGCCCGTGCCCGGTGGCCAGCGACGCCGCGATCCCGGCGGCGGCGGCGATGCCGAACCCGGCGGTCAGGGGCAGGTCGAGGCCGTTGCTCAGCGACGCCCACAGCCCGCCGAGGATCCCCGCGACGCTCCACACCGCGTAGAACCCGGTGATCAGGCTCATCCCGTACCGGCGCTCCACCGCGACGGCCTGCGCGTTCATCGACGCGTCCACCGCGCCGACGAACAGGCCGAACAGCGCGACCGCCGCGTACAGCGCGGGATCGTTGTCGCCGGTCAGCCCGATCGCCACGATCGTCAGGGCCACCGCGGGCTGCGACACCCGCAGGACGGGCCCGCTGCCGACCCGGCGGAACAGCGCGCCGGACGCGACGCTGCCCACGCTCGCGATCAGCGGCACCATCAGCAGCACCAGCGACAGCGTCGCGTCGCTCAGCCGGTGCGCGTCCTGGATGCGCGGCACCTGCGTCACCAGCGACGCGAAGCACAGCCCCTGGACGGCGAACGCGGTGTAGGAGGACGCGCGCGCCCGGCGATCCCTGCTGTCCATGCGCCCCCGCTAACGTGAGGAAGATTCGCGTCAGCGTAGAGAGCGGGGAACCCGTCAGTCAATGAGCCGGCGGCGCATCCCGCGCACCGCGATCGTCCACATCAGCGCGGCGAACGCGGCCAGCACGGCCAGGTGACCGAGGTCCGCGAGCGGCTCCAGCCCGAACACCATGTGCCGGACGAGCTGCACGCAGTGGTACAGCGGGTTCAGCTTCGACGCCGTCTCCGCCCACGCCGGCAGCGCGTCCACCGGGAAGAACGTCCCCGCGATGAGGAACAGCGGCGTCACCACGCCCGTGATCACGTAGTCGAACGAGTTGATCGACGGCACGACCGACGACGTCCACATCCCGAACAGGCCGAACCCCAGCGCCGTGAAGAACGTCGCCACCGGCACCAGCAGCATCCCGAACGACGGGTCCAGGCCGAAGAACAGCGCCACGATCAGCGGCGTGCACGAGTACACCGCCGACTTCGCCGCGATCCAGGAGGCCTCCGCGGTGACCAGCTCGTGCACGTCCACCGGCGCCGCCAGCATCCCGTCGTAGGTGTGCTGGAACACCCGCCGGATGTAGCCGTTGAACATCCCCGGGAACACCGACGTGAACAGCGCCGCCGTCCCCACCACGCCCGTCGCGACGAAATCCAGGTACCGGTAGTCGCCGATCACCGCGACCATCGACCCGAACCCGTAGCCGAAGCACAGCAGGAAGAACGTCGGCTCCACCATCGACGCGAACGACTGCGACGTCCAGTACCGCTTGAACAACGCCAGCTCGTGCCGCCACACCCCGCGGATCGGCGCCATCTCGAACCGGCGCAGCCGCTCGGTCCGCGCGCCGCTCATTCCACCTTCTCCCCGGTCAGCACCACGAACACGTCCTCCAGGTTGGCCGCGCGGCGCACGCCGTCCGAGCCCAGCTCGTCCGCCAGGGACGGCGCGATCGTCTCGGCCTTCAGCACCGACACCGACGGGCCCGTCCGCCGCGTCGGCAGCCCCGCGCCCCGCGCGAGCCGCTCCACCTCCGCCAGCCGGTCCGGCGGCCCGTAGTGCTCCACCACCCGCTCGCCCGCGTACTCGCCGACCAGCCTCGCCGGCGTCCCCCGGGCGATCACCCGGCCGCGCGACATCAGCGCGCACTCGTCCGCCAGCCGCTCGGCCTCCTCGATGTAGTGCGTCGACATCAGCACCGTCGTGCCCTGCGCCCGCAACCCGTCGATCAGCCCCCACAGCTCCGCCCGCACCTGCGGGTCGAGGCCCACGGTCGGCTCGTCCAGCAGCACCAGCCGCGGCCGATGGACGAGCCCCCGCGCGATCAGCAGCCGCCGCCGCATCCCGCCCGACAGATCGTCCACCTTCGTCCCCTGGCGTTCGGTCAGGTGCGCGATCGCCAGGGCGTCGTCGACCGCCTTCCGCCGCTCCTTGCGCGGCACCCGGTACAGGTGCGCGAACACCTCCAGGTTCTCCCGGGCCGTCAGCTCCTCGTCGAGGTTGTCCTGCTGCGGGACGACGCCCATCGCGGCCCGCGCCCGCTTCGACTCCCGCGGCACCGGGAACCCCAGCACCTCGATCGTCCCCTCGGTCGGCACCGCCTGCGCCGTGAGCATCTTCATCGTCGTCGACTTGCCCGCCCCGTTGGGGCCGAGCAGCCCCAGGCACATCCCGGACGGGACCTCCAGGTCGAGCCCGTCCACGGCGGTGAAGCCGCCGAACCGCTTCACGACCCCCCGCAGGCTGATCGCCGCCGCCGACCCGGCGCCGACCGCCTCCGGTGCACGTTGCAAGGTCATAGGGGCACCCTAAGTAGTGATGCGGACAAATCCCCACCCGTTTTCCGTGGCTCCCACCGCTCCGCCCGTTAACCTTTGGGGGTGGACATCCCCTCCCGCCCGGCCGCCGAACAGGCGACGCGCGTCCGTGACCTGCGCGCGTCCGACGCCGACCGGGAACGCGTCGCCGCCGTCCTCGGCGAGGCCCTCGCGGACGGCCGCCTCACCATGGCCGAGCACGCCGAACGCGTCGCCGCCGCCTACGACGCCCGCACCCTCGGCGAGCTCACCGGCCTCACCGGCGACCTCTCCCCGGAGGAGGCCCAGCCGATCCTCGTGGACGACCGCCCCGTCTCCGTCGTGTTCGGCCGCACCCGCCGCGACGGCCGCTGGGTCGTCCCCGTCAAGCTCCCGCTCGTCGCGCTCTTCGGCACCGTCGAACTCGACCTCCGCGAAGCCGTCCTGCAGCGCCGCCACATCGTCCTCGACTCGCTGGTCCTCGCGGGCCGCGTCCGCCTCCTCGTCCCCGACGGCGTCCGCGTCGACGTCACCGGCCGCACGATCCTCAGCCCCCGCGAGGTCCGCACCCGCCCCGCCCCCGACGGCCCCACCATCGAGGTCGCGGGCACGATGGTGTTCGGCTCCGTCCGGGCCCGGGCCCCCAGACGCACCTTCCGCCAGCGCGTCCGCGCCCGCCTGACCCGCGGCTGACCCGGCCCGCCCGGCCCGGCCCGCGAGCCGGTCGGGCGAGCGGGCCGGGCCCGGTGGCGCCTCAGACCGCGGCGTCGAAGTTGATCGCGCTGTAGGCCCGCAGCTTCGACAGCTTGTGCTCGCTCGAGACGGTCCGGATCGTTCCGCTGCGGGACCGCATCACGAGGGAGTGCGTGATCGCGATGCCCTTGTCGTAGCGGACGCCGTCGACGAGCTCGCCGTCGGTGATGCCCGTCGCGGCGAAGAAGACGTCGTCGGACGTGACGAGGTCGTCGGTGGTGAGGACGCGGCTCAGGTCGTGGCCCGCGTCGATCGCCTGCCGGCGCTCCTCGTCGTCCTTCGGCCACAGGCGGCCCTGGATCACGCCGCCGAGGGCCTTGATGGCGCAGGCGGCGATGATGCCCTCGGGGGTGCCGCCGATGCCGAGGAGGAGGTCGACGCCGGTGCCGGGACGGGACGCCATGATCGCGCCGGCCACGTCGCCGTCCATGATGAACTTGATGCGCGCCCCCGCCTCGCGGACCTCCTTCACGATGCCCTCGTGCCGCGGACGGTCCAGGATGCAGACGGTCACGTCGTTCGGCGCCGAGCCCTTCGCGCGGGCGATGGCGCGGATGTTGTCGCCGATCGGGCGGTCGATGTCGACGACGTCGGCGGCCTCCGGCCCGGTGACCAGCTTCTCCATGTAGAACACGGCGGACGGGTCGAACATCGACCCGCGCGGCGCGACGGACAGGACGGCGATCGCGTTGCTCATGCCGAGGGCGGTGAGGCGGGTGCCGTCGACCGGGTCCACCGCGACGTCGCACTCGGCGCCGCCGCCGTCCCCGACCTCCTCGCCGTTGTAGAGCATCGGCGCGTTGTCCTTCTCGCCCTCGCCGATCACGACGACGCCCTTCATGGACACCGTGTTGATCAGCTGGCGCATGGCGTTGACGGCGGCGCCGTCGGCACCGTTCTTGTCCCCGCGCCCCACCCACCGGGCGGCGGCCATGGCGGCGGCCTCGGTCACCCGGACCAGTTCCATCGCCAGGTTGCGGTCGGGCGCCGCGGGGTCGGTCTGCAAAGGGGAGGAGACGGTGGTTTCATCGGACATGTCGCGGCGGCCCTTTCGGTCGATGGTCACTCGGATTCTCCGTTGGCCGACGCCGGGCCACAAATTGGACCAGACCAGCCGGAGTCCGGAGCGAACCGGCACCGGGAATCGGACGGTCCTCCGGGCAAGGGATCGTTTCCCCCCGAGAGAGGGCGTAATCTCAGGGCTCATGAGCAGCGACATCGACGTTCCCTCCGGCGAGGCGACACAGAACGGCGCCGCCGGGACGCCCGCGCGGACGTCCGACCGCGGGGCCGCGACGCGCGGGGCCCTGCTGGCCGCCGCCCGGGACGTCTTCTGCGAGTCAGGGTTCGCGCAGGCCGCGGTGACCGACATCGTCGCGAAGGCCGGAGCCAGCGTCGGCAGCCTGTACCACCACTTCAACGGCAAGGCCGACCTGTACCTGACGCTGTTCGAGGAGTTCCAGGTCAGGCAGCAGGAGCGCACCCGCAAGGCGATCAACGCGGTGCGGGAGGCGGGGGAGACCGACCCGATGCGGCAGTTCATCGCCGGGGCGGGCGCCTACCTCGACGGCTGCCTGGAGGAGCGGGACGTCTCGCGGCTGTTCATCTCCGGGGACGGCCCGCCCGGATTCGACCGCGCGATGCGGCAGCGGCTCGGCAAGTGGGCCCGCCGGAACGCGGCGCTGTTCCACACCGCGGACGGCGGCGTGGACGAAGCGCTGGTGATGGTGCTGACGGGCGCGATGGCGGGCGCGGTGTCCGACATCTCACTGATGGAGGACGAGGACGCCGCGCGGCGGCTCGCCGACGAGATCATGGGGATCGTCGGCACGATCCGGAACCCGCGTACCGCACCCCCTGTCTAGAGCAGCCGGAACCGTAGGGGATCCTGAAAGGGTGACCGAGAAGACCCCTGACACCGAGCCGGCCCCTTCCGGGCAGGAGCCGATCCCGGTCAGCCCGGGCGTGCACAAGCGGCTGACCTCCGGGCTCGGCGGCTTCACCCTGGCGATGGGCGCGTCGCTGATCCTGGCACTGATGATCTACGTCGTGACGCCGCGGGCGGACGAGCAGATCCTGCCGACCGTCGACTACGGGTCGCAGCTCTGGGTGATGCGCAACGACGCCCCGTTCACCGTGCGGGCCCCCGAGGGGCTGCCCGCGGGGTGGCGCCCGACGAGCTCGCGCGTGCACGGGCTGGACGGCGAGGACGGCGGGCCGGTCGCGTGGCACCTGGGGTTCGTGACGCCGAACGACCATTACGCGGCGCTCGAGCAGAGCAACGAGAAGGCGTCCGAGTACGTCCCGCGGATGACCAACAGCAGCAAGCCGCTGGGGACGATGCGGGTCGCCGGGCACACGTGGAAGAAGTACCACCGGGCGGACAAGAAGGCGAACTCGCTGGCGCGGACGCTGCCGGGCGGGGTGAGCCTCGTGGTGACCGGGACCGCGCCCTACGAGGAGCTGGCGGTGCTGGCGGGGTCGCTGAAGGAGCAGCCGAAGGGCGGCGGGCTGAACGGGTCGAGCCCGGCGTCGCCGAGCGCGCCCGCCGCCGACGACGCCCCCTGACGTCAGAACGGCGCGCCGGTGTCGCCGTCCTCGGGTTGCGCCATCGCGGCGGCGAGCCGGGCGCGGGCGCCCTCGAGCCACTCCTCGCAGAGGGCGGCGAGCTTCTCGCCGCGCTCCCACAGCGCCAGCGACTCCTCCAGGGTGAGCCCGCCGGCCTCCAGCCGTTTCACCACGTCGGCCAGTTCGTCGCGGGCCTGCTCGTACGAGGGCCTGGCCGCCCTCTCCTCGTTCTCCGACACCCGCCCCACCCTACGCGGGCCCGTCGTCGAGCGGGCCCGCGGCGGTGACGCCGAGCCGCCCGGACGCGACGCGCACCGTGAGCCCCTCGCCGGGCCGCACGTCCGCGGCGTCCCGCACGACGGCGCCGTCCTCCCGCTGGACGATCGCGTACCCGCGCTCCAGCGTGGCGGCGGGGGAGAGGGCGAGGAGCCGCGCCCGGGTGTGCGACAGCTCGTCCCCGGCCCGGTCGAGGGCGCCGGACAGGCACCGGCGGCTCCGGTCGCGCAGCGCCGTGACCTGCTCGGCCTGCCGTTCGATCTCCCGCACCGGGTCGGCCAGCGCGGGCCGCGACCGGACGGACTTCAGCCACGCGAGCTCGCGTTCCACGCCGCCCGCGAGGCAGCGCCGCCCCCGGTCGCGCAGCTGCCGGACGAGCTGGAGCTGCTCGCGCACGTCCGGGACGGTCTTCTTCGCCGCGTCGGTCGGGGTGGACGCGCGGACGTCGGCGACGAGGTCGAGCAGCGGAGTGTCCTGCTCGTGCCCGATCGCGCTGACGACCGGGGTGCGGGCCGCCGACACGGCGCGGACGAGCGCCTCGTCGGAGAACGGCAGCAGGTCTTCCATCGCGCCCCCGCCGCGCGCGATGATGATCACATCGATCTCGGGGTCGGCGTCCAGCGCGCGCAGCGCCGTCATCACCTCGCCGACCGCGTAGGTCCCCTGCACGGCGGTGTTCTCCACGCGGAACGCGACCGCGGGCCAGCGGCGCCGCGCGTTCTGCAGGACGTCGTGCTCGGCGTCGGAGTCGCGCCCGCAGATGAGCCCGATCCGGCCGGGGAGGAACGGCAGCGGGCGCTTGCGCTCGGGCCGGAACAGCCCCTCGGCGGCCAGGGTCTTCTTGAGGCGTTCGAGGCGGGCGAGCAGCTCGCCGACGCCGACGGGCCGGATCTCCAGCACGCTCAGCGAGAAGGTGCCCCGGTTGATCCAGAAGTCCGGTTTGGCGTGGACGACGACGCGCGCGCCGTCGGTGACCGCGGGGCCGGCGGCCTCGACGACGCCGCGCTGCCCGACGAGCCGCACCGACATGTTCGCCACCGGGTCGCGCAGCGTCATGTAGACGGTGCCGCCGCGGGCGTTGAGGTCGGTGATCTGCCCCTCGACCCAGATGCGGCCCAGCTTGCCGATCCAGCCGCCGACCGCTTGCAGGACCGTCCGTACCGGAACCGGGGATTCGGCCGTCGTCTCCATCGCCATGCCCGGCAGCCTATTGCGCGTGACGGGACGGACGCGCCGCGTCCCTTCAGAGGTCGGCCGAGCCGACCCGATGTGCCCAAGTGATCCGAGGAGAGACCGTGACCGTTCCCGAACGCGAGCTCGCCGAGCAGCTGAACCTGCGGCTCCGGCACGTGGTGCTCATGCTGCGCCGGGCGACCGCCGACCAGCCGGTCACCTCCCAGCAGCTGTCCGTGCTGGGGTCCCTGGAGCACGGGCCGCGGCGGATGACCGAGCTGGCCGCCGAGCACGGCGTCCGGCTGCCGACGATGACCGCGCAGATCAACCGGCTGGAGCGCGACGGGCTCGTCGAGCGCGGCCGGGACGGCTCGGACGCCCGCGTCGTCACGGCCCGGCTCACCCCGGCCGGACGGGACGTCCTGACGGACGGCCGCGAGCGCCGGATCGGCTACCTGGCGGAACGGTTCGCGGACCTGACCGGCGAGGAGCGCGCGGCCGTCGCCGCGGCCCTGCCCGCCCTCGACAAGCTCTTCTCGGCCGGTTGACGCCCGGGAGCGACGCCCGATGCACGCGAGGCCCCGGAGACACGCGGCCCCGGAGACGCGCGGCCCCGGAGACGCGCGGTGTCCGCGGCGTCGGACGGGGCGGAAGCGTCCCCCGGCCGCCCATGCGGGAGCGGACGATCGCCGGCGCCGCCGCTCCCGCCCGGCTCCGGGGATCCCGGGAACGGGAACGGCCCGGGAGGTTCGACCTCCCGGGCCGTCATCCCGCCTTCGGTCCGGTGTCGGCTTCGGTCCGGTGTCAGCTCTGGCCGTTCAGCTTGGCGATGCGGCGTTCGTACATCTTGATGATGTCCTCGCGGGCCGCGTGGGTCCGCTCGTACTCGCGCAGGAGCTTCACCTGCTCGACCGACAGCCCGCGCAGGCGCGCGCGAAGCTGCGGCAGGGTCGCCTCGTCGTAGTTCGGGACCGGGAGGTCCTCGGCGAGGTGCTCGGCCTCGCTCTGCGCGGCCGGGCGCGACTCGGGCCGCGGCGTGAACTCGTCCGCGGGCTCGGCGGGCTCGGCGGCCTTCGGCTCGGCGGCCTCAGGCTTCGCGGGCTCGGGCGCCGGAGCGTCGGGCGCGGCCTTCTTCGCCTCCGTCGGCGACGGGCCGTCCGCCGGGACGGGCGGGGCCGCGGGCTCGGCCTAGGGGACGGGCGCCGGTCGCGGCGACGACGGCCGCGGCGACG
>NZ_JBHTJA010000131.1:0-16410 GCF_042675525.1 Actinomadura sediminis | reverse complement strand
CCGGGCGGGCGTTCGCCGCGCGGCGCGGCGGCCGAGGTCGCGGGCGGCGCGGGGTCGTCCGGGCGGTTCCGTCCGGGCCGTTCCGTTCGGGCCGTTCCGTTCGGGCCGTTCCGTTCGGGCCGTTCCGTTCGGGCGGGCGGTCCGCGGCGGTGCGTGCGCGCGTGCGGCGGGGCGGCGCCCGGGAGTCCGGCGCGGCGAGGCGACGAGGAGAGGGAGAGCGGGTGTCCGACACACCGGTGCAGACGTCGGCGACGGTCCTGACGGTCCGCCAGGTGCAGGACTACCACGCGATGACGCTGGTCGCCCCGGCCGTCGCCGAGCGGTTCCGGCCCGGCCAGTTCATCGCGGTCGCCGTGGGCGGCCGGCAGACGGCCCGGCTCGTCCGCCGCTGCTTCGGGGTGCACGAGGTCAAGTCCGACTACGGCGGCACGGTCGAGGTCGTGTTCGCCGACACCGAGCCCGGCACCGGGTGGCTCGCCGGGCTGCGCGCCCGCGACCAGCTCGACCTCCTCGGCCCGCTCGGGCGCCCGTTCCGGCTGCCCCGCGACCCGGTGAACTGCCTGCTGGCCGGCGGCGGGCCCGGCGGCGCGGTGCTGTTCGCGCTCGCCGACTCGCTGCTGCGGCGCGGCTGCCGCGTCCATTTCGTCCTCGGCGGCCCGTCCGCCCGGCAGGTGTTCGGGTCGCGGATGGCGCAGCGCATCGGCGACAGCGCCACCGTCGTCACGGCGGACGGGACGCTCGGCGACCGGGGGACCGTCGGGGACGTGCTGCCCCGCGTCATCGACGAGACGGCCGCGGACGTCGTCTACGGGTGCGGCCCCACCGACCTGCTCCGCTCGGTCACCCGGATCGCCGGGGACTTCGGGCTGCCGTCCCAGGTGTCGGTCGAGGAGTTCATGCAGCGGACGGGCGCGTGCGGCACCGGCGTGTGCATGACGTGCGTCCTGCCCGTCCACGGCGACGACGGCGTCACCCGCATGGCGCGCGCCTGCGCGGACGGGCCCGTCCTGCGCGGCGACCGCGTCCGGTGGGGCGACCTCGGCACCATCCCGTTCGACGCGCTCGGCGCGCCGCGCGTCCTGTCGCCCGGGGCGCGCGGCGTCACGGAAGGGAGCGAGCGGTGAGCGACCGGCTGTGGACCTCGATCGGCCCGCTGGGACTGCCCAATCCCGTCCTGACCGCGTCCGGGTGCGGCGGAACGGGACGTGAACTGTCCCAGTTCTTCGAACTGTCCCGGCTTGGCGCGTTCGTCACGACGTCTGTGATGCCCCAAGCGCGCGCGGGACGGCCCACGCCGCGCGTGGCCGAGACCCCGAGCGGGCTCCTCACCGCCATGGGGCTCCCGGGGCCCGGCATCGAGACGTTCCTCGAACACGACCTGCCGTGGCTCATCGAGCAGGACGTCCGCACGATCGTGTCCGTCGCGGGGAACAGCGTCGAGGAGTACGGCGACCTGTCGCGGCGGCTGCGCGGCGTGCCCGGGGTCGCCGCGATCGAGGTCAACCTCGCCGCCCCGAACGCGGGCGACCGCGGCGGGACGTTCGGGCGGCACCCGGCGGCCGCCGCGGCGGTCGTCCGCGCCGTCCGCGACCACGCGCGCTCCGGCGTCCCGGTCCTGGCGAAGCTCGCCCCGGACGCCACCGACATCGTCACCATCGCGCTGGCGTGCGTCGACGCGGGCGCGGACGGGCTCACGCTGATCAACACCATGGAGGGCATGGCGATCGACCCGCAGACGCTGCGGCCCGCCCTCACCGGCGTGTCCGGCGGGCTGTCGGGCCCGGCGATCCGCCCGGTCGCGGTCCGCTGCGTCTACCAGGTGCACGCCGCGCTGCCGCGCACCCCGATCGTCGGCGTCGGCGGCATCGCCACCGGCCTGGACGCCCTGGAGTTCGTCCTCGCCGGGGCGTCGGCGGTCGCCGTCGGCACCGCCCTGTTCCACGATCCCACGGCCGGCCCCCGCGTCCTGCGCGAACTCGACGAGGCCCTCGCGGCCCGCGGGATCGGGAGCCTCGCCGACGCCGTCGGGCTGGCCCACCGGCCCGCCGGATACGTGCCGCCGCAGGTGCGGCCGGACGAGCCCGAGAAGGAGAGAACGTGACCGCCGCCCCCATCGCCGTCGCGCTGGACGCGCCCGACCTGGAGACGGCCGCGCGCTGGGCCACCCTGGTCACGCCGCACGTCTCCACCGTCAAGGTCGGCCTGGAGCTGTACCTGAGGTACGGCCCGGACGTCGTCGCGAGCGTCCGGGGCGCCAGCCGCGTGCAGGTGTTCCTGGACCTCAAGCTCCACGACATCCCCGCGACCGTGCGGGGCGCGGCCCGCGCCGTGGCGCGGCTCAAGCCGTCCTTCCTCACCGTGCACGCCGCGGGCGGGCCCGCGATGATCCGGGAGGCGGTGGAGGCCGCCCCCGCCACCAAGATCGCGGCGGTGACCGTGCTGACGTCCCTCGGCGACGCCGACCTCGCCCTGCTCGGCGTCGAGGGGCCCGCCCCGGACGCCGTCCGCCGCCTCGCCGTCCTGGCCGTCGAGGCGGGCGCGCAGGCGCTGGTGTGCTCGCCGCAGGAGGCCGCCGCCGTGCGCGCCGAGGTCGGGCCGGAGATCACGCTCATCACGCCCGGGGTGCGCCCCGCGGGCGCCGAGGTCCAGGACCAGGCCCGCGTCGCGACGCCCGGGGAGGCCCTCGCCGCGGGCGCGGACCTGCTCGTCGTCGGCCGTCCCATCACCGGCGCCCCGGACCCGGGCGCGGCGGCCGCCGCCCTGGCCGCCGCCCTCCGCCGCACCTCCGCCGAGGGCCCCGCCACCCCGTCCTGACCCCGACGCCGGGGTCCGGGGAAGGGGACGGTGGGCAGGTCTCAAGGGCGGCCGTGCCGTCCTCTTGACACCTCGCCGGTCATGGGGCGGGTCATGGCGGCACCGTCCGGGTGAGATGTCTCATCTGCCGTCTTCGCGGGCATCTGGGGGAAGCTTCCGGATGTGACCCCGGATGCGGTGCACCGGCCCTGACGTGCGAAGATACTGGCCGGGTGGTGCTCGGAGGCGCCGGGCGAGGCTTCGCCGCGCTTCCTTCCGGGGCGCCCGGGCGGTCGCCCTGACCGTCGGTGAGTCACGCGGCCGGTCATGACCGGCGGGCGTTCGGCTTTATGGGGCGGGGGAGGTCCGTATGGCGAGATTTGCTTTGCGAGCCGGATTTAGGATCGCGTGCAGTGGGCGCTCAGTTGGGCGGCCCTGATCACTCATTGTGGTTTTAGGCGGGCACGCGAATGCCGACCCCCGGACTTCCACAATGCGATACACGTGAACGTCCCGGTGTTCACGAACGGGTCTCGAGGGAGCGTTTCCCGTGCGGCGGAACGCGTTCGGCCCGCCGGGCGGGCGCGGGGCCGTGGACGGGCGCGGGGGCGCGCCGGCGGACGGGGGAGCGGGGAGCGATGTGCGGGCGGGGGGCCTCCGGGTTGGGAACGATCTTGGCGGGCGGGTGTTGTCGAGGATGGCAGTTGCGCGACCGCCGCGACGTGCGGAACGGTGCGGCGTGACGAGCGTCACTCGGTCGGGACGTCTTGTGGGGAGGTTCACACCGCCCGTTCCGCGGGGGTTCCGGACGACCGCGGGAACGGTCCGCCGGCGCGCCGCGGCCCCCGGCGCGGACGCCCGGGACGCCCCGCCGGGCGGTACCTTCTGCCGCGGACCGGGGCCGAATGGGGGGTTTTTCACGATCTTCCGAAAGTCCCAGCAAGGTGCAGGGGTCGGCTTCCGGACCGTCCAAGTTGTGTACACTCTGTATTGAGGACACTCCGGGGAGTGATTTTCGTGATTTTGTGGTGGGCTAAACGGCACTTCACGTTGCCTTATGGGGCAACAACTCGCTAGTTTCCCAACCCGTCCGACTCCGTCGAGTGGAAACCTGAGGTGACCCGGCGTGGCTCTTCCGCCCCTAACCCCCGAACAGCGCGCCGCAGCCCTGGAGAAGGCTGCCAAGGCCCGCAAGGAGCGGGCCGAGGTTAAGAACCGGCTCAAGCACGGGGGAACCTCGCTCGCCGAGGTTCTCAAGGAGGGTCAGACCGACGACGTCATCGGGAAGATGAAGGTGTCGGCCCTCCTGGAATCGCTGCCCGGTGTGGGCAAGGTCCGTGCGAAGCAGATCATGGAGCGCCTGGGCATCGCCGAGTCCCGCCGCGTGCGGGGCCTCGGCGCCAACCAGCGCGCCTCCCTGGAGCGTGAGTTCGGCGGAAGTGCGAACCGCTGACGCGCGACTCACGGACGGGCGCGGCGGTCCCACCGCCGCGGCCGGCTCCGGGCCGCCCGGAAACGGGGCGCCGGGCACCGGGTCGACCGGTGCCGGGCTCCCCGGCGGGCTCCCCGGGGCGGGCACCATCCCGCCCGACTCCGGCGCACCCATGACTGCGCCGGACGGCTCCCCAACGCACGGTCCGCTCGCCCGGCGGCTGACGGTCCTCTCCGGACCGTCGGGCGTCGGCAAGAGCACGGTCGTCGCCGAGATCCGGCGCTCGCACCCCCGGGTGTGGCTGTCGGTCTCGGTGACCACCCGGGCCCCCCGCCCGGGCGAGACCCACGGCGTGCAGTACTTCTTCGTCGACGACGCCGGTTTCGACCGGCTCGTCGACGAGGGAGAGCTGCTCGAATGGGCGGAGTTCGCCGGGAACCGGTACGGCACCCCCCGCAGGCCCGTCGAGGAGCGGCTCGCCCGCGGCGAGCCCGTCCTGCTGGAGATCGACCTGCAGGGCGCCCGCCAGGTGCGGCAGAGCATGCCGCAGGCGCAGCTGGTGTTCCTCGCGCCCCCCTCCTGGGAGGAGCTCGTCCGCCGCCTCACCGGCCGCGGCACCGAGCCCCCCGAGGTGATCGAACGGCGCCTGGACGCCGCCCGCGTCGAGCTCGCCGCCGAGAAGGAGTTCGACGTCACGCTCGTGAACACGTCCGTACGGGACGTGTGCTCCGAGCTGCTAGCCTTGATGGCTGTTCAATGACCGAAGTCCGCCCACCGGCGGACACGGCCCGCACCCTAGTGGAAGGCCACGGAGTGGCAGCCAGCAGCGAAGGCATCACCAACCCGTCGATCGACGAGCTCCTCGAGGTCGTCGACACCAAGTACGGCCTCGTGAGCATCGCGGCCAAGCGCGCCCGGCAGATCAACGCCTACTACGCCCAGCTCGGCGAGGGCCTGCTGGAGTACGTCGGCCCGCTCGTCGAGACCCAGGTCCAGGAGAAGCCCCTGTCGATCGCGCTCCGCGAGACGCGCGAGGGCCTGCTCAACGCCGAGCCCATCGAGGGCTGAGACCCCCGGGCCGCTCGCAGCCGGACCGGCGGCGCGGCCCGAACGGACCGGGTGCCGCGCCTGGGAGCGTGAACCGGGCCGGTGAGCCGGGAGAGTGACAGCATGACCACCGGTAAGCCCCGCGTCGTCCTCGGAGTCGGCGCGGGCATCGCCGCGTACAAGGTGTGCGAGCTGCTGCGGCGGCTCACCGAATCGGGCCACGACGTGCGCGTCGTGCCCACGGCGGACGCGCTGCGCTTCGTCGGCGAGCCCACCTGGGCGGCGCTGTCGGGGCACCCCGTCTCCCCGGACGTCTGGGACGGCGTCGCCGGCGTCCCGCACGTCCGGCTCGGGCAGACCGCCGACCTGGTGTTCGTCGCGCCCGCCACCGCCGACCTGCTCGCCCGCGCCGCGCACGGCCTGGCCGACGACCTGCTCACCAACACCCTCCTCACCGCCCGCTGCCCGGTGGTGTTCGCGCCCGCGATGCACACCGAGATGTGGGAGCACCCCGCCACCCGCGACAACGTCGCGACGCTGCGGGCCCGCGGCGCGATCGTCGTCGAGCCCGCCTCCGGGCGGCTCACCGGCGCCGACACCGGTCCCGGCCGGCTGCCCGACCCCGCCGAGCTGTTCGAGGTCGCCCGCCGCGTCCTCGCGCGCGGCGACCGCGAGCGGGGCGAATCCGCGCGCGACCTCGCCGGGCGGCACGTCGTCGTCTCCGCCGGCGGGACGCGCGAGGCGATCGACCCCGTCCGGTTCATCGGCAACCGCTCGTCCGGCCTCCAGGGGTACGCGCTCGCCCGCACCGCCGTCGCGCGGGGCGCCCGCGTGACGGTGGTCGCCGCCAACGTCGCCCTGCCGGACCCGGCGGGCGCCCGCGTCGTGCCCGTGGGATCCGCGGAGGAGATGCGCACGGCCGTCCTGGAGGCCGCCGGGGACGCCGACGCGGTCGTGATGGCCGCCGCCGTGGCCGACTTCCGGCCCGCCGCCTACCGCGGCTCGAAGATCAAGAAGACGCCGGACGGCGAACCGGAGCCGATCGCGCTGGTGAAGAACCCCGACATCCTGGCCGAAATCGGCGAGCACCGCCGTCCCGGCCAGGTGATCGTCGGGTTCGCGGCCGAGACCGACGACGTCCTCGCCAACGGCCGGGCCAAGCTCGCCCGCAAGCGCAGCGACCTGCTGGTCGTCAACCAGGTCGGCGAGCGGCTCGGGTTCGGGACGCCCGACAACGCGGCGGTCGTGCTCGGCGCGGACGGCTCCCGCACCGACGTCCCGCGCGGAGCCAAGGAGGAGCTCGCCGACACGGTGTGGGACCTCGTCGCCGCCCGCCTGAAACCTCGATCCTGATCGATCCGGTTAGACTGCTGGGACCCTCGGGTCGCCCGGGCGAGGCGACCCCCGCCGAACCGAAGTACCATCCGTCCTGCGACGTCAGTCAGCAGCCGCTGCAAGGAGTTCACGTACGTGTCTCGCCGCCTGTTCACCTCCGAGTCCGTCACCGAAGGACACCCGGACAAGATCGCGGACCAGATCAGTGACGCGATCCTCGACTCGATGCTCAAGGACGACCCGAAGAGCCGGGTCGCCGTCGAGACCATGATCACGACCGGCCAGGTGCACGTCGCCGGCGAGGTCACCACCGAGACCTACGTGGACATCCCGAGCATCATCCGGGAGAAGATCCTCGAGATCGGCTACGACTCGTCCAAGAAGGGCTTCGACGGCCACTCCTGCGGCGTGTCGGTGTCCATCGGCGCCCAGTCGCCCGACATTGCGCAGGGCGTCGACGACGCCTACGAGACCCGCGCCGGCGACGACCGCGACAAGCGCGGCGACGAGCTGGACAAGCAGGGCGCGGGCGACCAGGGCCTGATGTTCGGCTACGCCACCAACGAGACCCCCGAGCTGATGCCGCTGCCGATCACGCTGGCGCACCGGCTCGCGCAGCGGCTGTCGGCCGTCCGCAAGGAGGGCACCGTCCCCTACCTGCGTCCCGACGGCAAGACGCAGGTCACCATCGAGTACGACGGCGACCGCGGCGTCCGCCTCGACACCGTCGTCGTGTCGTCGCAGCACGCCCCCGACATCGACCTCAAGGAGCTCCTGACGCCCGACGTCAAGGAGCACGTGGTCGACCCGGTGCTGGCCGCGTTCGAGCTGGACACCGACGGCTACCGGCTGCTGGTGAACCCGACCGGCCGCTTCGAGATCGGCGGCCCGATGGGCGACGCCGGCCTCACCGGCCGCAAGATCATCGTGGACACCTACGGCGGCATGGCCCGGCACGGCGGCGGCGCGTTCTCCGGCAAGGACCCGTCCAAGGTCGACCGCTCGGCCGCGTACGCGATGCGCTGGGTCGCCAAGAACATCGTGGCCGCCGGGCTCGCCGACCGCGCCGAGGTCCAGGTCGCCTACGCGATCGGCAAGGCGCACCCGGTCGGCGTGTTCGTGGAGACCTTCGGCACGGAGAAGGTCGACCCGGACAAGATCGAGAAGGCCGTCGACGAGGTCTTCGACCTCCGTCCGGGCGCGATCGTCCGCGACCTCGACCTGCTCCGCCCGATCTACTCGCAGACGGCCGCTTACGGCCACTTCGGCCGGTCCGAGCCCGACTTCTCCTGGGAGTCCACGGACCGCGCGAAGGCCCTGGCCTCCGCCGCCGGACTCTGACGGACCGCACCGGGCCCCGGGCGCACCGCGCGCCCGGGGCCTTCGGCATGCCCCGGGAGGCGCCGCTCGGGGCGGGCGGTTCAGGAGGGGCGGTTCAGGAGGGGCAGCGCGTGCCGTGGCCCAGCGCGCCGTACCGTGCCGCGAGCGTGTAGCGGCCCGCCGCCGGGACGTCCAGCCGCACGAAGCGGCCCTCGCGGCGCAGGCACGCGCCGCCGTCGACGTCCAGCCACGGGGACCAGGCGACGCGCACCGGCACCGACCCGGCCGCCGGCATGTCGACGGCGAGCCCGCCCGCCTCCAGCCGCGCCACCGCGCCGGGCGCGCCCACCAGCGGGGTGGCGTGCCGCACGCGGAACAGGCGCCAATGCTCGTCGCGCCACACCTCCGCCAGGTACGCCGGTTCCGACCGGACGAGCGCCGCCTCCTCCTCGGCGGCCCAGTCGACCTCCTGCGCGGGCAGCACGACCCACTTGACCGCCCACTCGTGCAGCCAGTCGCGGTACGACTCGGCGGTGAGCGCGCCCTCCTCGTAGAACAGCCCGTGGCGCTCGGCGTCCACCTGCCGGTTCCAGCCGCGCGCCAGGACGAAATCGCGGGCCAGGCCCGACGACTCCCAGTGCGATCGCAGCGGCACGACCTCGATGCGGCTCTCGTCCGCGTCCAGGGCCTCCAGTTCGGCGACGAGGCCGCGCGCGTGGCCCGCGGCGCGCGCCGCGGGCTCGGTGTGGACGAGGTCGTCCACGGGTTTCACGACCTGCCAGGCGGCCGTCACGACGAACGCCAGGGACAGCGCCGCCACCCGGACCCGGCCCCGCGCGCCCCCGACCGCCACCAGCAGGAACATGCCGCCGAACAGCAGCGCCAGCCGTTCCACGTTGCTGCCCACCGGCGACGGGACCAGCCAGGTCAGCAGGATCCCGGTGAGGTACACGCCGGCGGCGAGCCGGACGAACCGCCAGGTCGCGGGCGCGCAGAACAGGATCGCGAGGACGCTCGCCAGCGTGGGGAGCACGATCGCGTCGAACGAGATCGGCTGCACCCCGCCGAACGGGAACAGCACGCTGGTCGTCCCGGACACCACGGGCAGCCCGATCCCGACGGCGGCGGCGGCGCGGAACCGCCGGGTCAGCGCCAGCGTGCCCGACAGGACCAGCAGGAACAGTCCCGCGACGGGGCTCGCCAGGGACGCGAGCAGGCTGCACGCGACCATCCCGGCGCCCCGCCGCGCGGGCGTGCCGCGCCGCGTGAACGCCAGGGCGGCCGCCGCGAGCGCGAACGTCAGGCCGAGCCCGAACGTCGTGCGTCCGGAGGCGCTGTTGCAGGCCAGCGCGAACGCCGCCCACACCGCCGCGGGCAGCGCGACCGGCGCGCGGAACCGCACGAGCAGGTGCGCGGTCAGCGCGGCCGACAGGACGCCCGTCACGGTGGCGACCGTCCGGATCCCGAACAGCGCCATGACGTACGGGGAGATGACGCTGTAGGAGACGGGATGCATCCCGCCGTACCAGGAGAAGCTGTACGCGGCGCCGGGATGCTCGGCGGCGAAGTCCGTCCAGGCGGCCTGCGCGGCGAGGTCGCCGCCCTCCGTGGCCAGGAACAGCGCCCAGACGAGGTGCAGGACGGCGGCGGTCAGCGCCGCCGCGGTCACCGGATGCCGCGGGCTCGCGTACCGGCGCCACCCGGACGCCGGCGGCGCGGGACGGGCCGGCCGCGCGTCCCCGGCCGGGGCCTCCGGCCGCCCGGGCGCTCGCGCGACGCTCACGAGACCTGCGGGGACATGGTGAACGAACAGGGCACGGGAGGCATCCGCCAATGATTCACGGTTCCGGTACCCGGCACAAAACGGCCCGCCCCCGCCGGCCCGCGACTCTCGCGACTCGTCCGCGGGCGAGGCGGGCGCGATGGCGTCGGGTGGTCGGGGGCGTCTGATAGGACGGGGGCGTGACCAAGGCAGCCGGGGAAGACAGCGGGGGCGCGGACCTGATCCCCGGGCTCGCCGATCTCCCGCGCGCGCCGGCCAAGGACGGCGACGAGAAGAAGCCGGGGAAGAAACCGGCGCAGAAGCCGAAGAAGGGCGCCAAGGTCCCCGCGGAGGAGCTGCCGGTCGCGCGGGTCGCCGTCGACATCCCGCTGCCGCACCTCGACCGGCCGTTCGACTACCTGGTGCCCGCCGGGCTCGCCGCGCAGGCGGTGCCCGGGTGCCGGGTGCGGGTCCGGTTCCGGGGGCAGCTCGTGGACGGCCTGCTGCTCGAGCGCGTCGCCGAGAGCGACCACGAGGGCGCCCTGATGTACGTGGAACGGGTCACCTCGCCCGAGCCGGTGCTCACCCCGCAGATCGCCGCGCTGGCGCGGGAGGTCGCCGACCGGTACGCCGGGACGTTCGCGGACGTCGTGCGGCTCGCCGTCCCGCCGCGGCACGCCCGGGTCGAGGCGGAGGAACCGCCGGCTCCGCCGCCCCCGCCGGAGGGTGACGCGGGCCCGGGCCCCTGGGCCGAGTACCCGGCCGGGCCGTCGTTCCTGGCCGCGCTCGCCGAGGGGCGGGCGCCGCGCGCGGTCTGGACGGCGCTGCCCGGCCCCCGCTGGACGGACGCGATCGCGCGGGCCGCCGCGACGGCGCTGCGGGCCGGGCGAGGCGCGCTGGTCGTGCTGGCGGACGGCCGCGACGTCGCCCGCGTGGACGCGGCGCTGACCCGGGAGCTGGGGGAGGGCCGCCATGTCGCCCTCACCGCCGAGACCGGGCCCGCCGAGCGGTACCGCAGGTGGCTGGCGGTCCTGCGCGGCACGGCGCGCGCGGTGGTCGGGACGCGCGCGGCGATGTTCGCGCCCGTCGCCGACCTCGGCCTCGTGGTGCTGTGGGACGACGGCGACGACGTGCACGCCGAGCCGCACGCGCCCTATCCGCATCCGCGCGAGGTGCTGGCGCTGCGGGCGCACCGGTCGGGCGCGGCGGCGCTGATCGGCGGTTTCACCCGCACGACCGAGGCGGCCCGGCTGGTCGAGACGGGGTGGGCGCACGCGCTCGCCCCCGACCGGGCGCGGATCCGGCAGGTCATGCCGCGCGTCCGGTACGTGGGGGAGGAGGCGGAGCTGGCCCGGGACGCCGCCGCCCGGACGGCGCGGCTGCCGAACATGGCGTTCCAGGCGGCCCGGCGCGCGCTGGACGACGGTCCGGTGCTGGTGCAGGTGCCGAGGCGCGGGTACGTGCCGGGGCTGGCGTGCGTCCGGTGCCGGACGCCCGCGCGGTGCGCGGCGTGCCAGGGGCCGCTGGCGCTGCCGTCGTCGCACGCCGCCCCCTACTGCCGGTGGTGCGGCCGGATCGCGGGCGACTGGCGGTGCGCGGAGTGCCGGTCCGCGCGGCTGCGCGCGATGGTCGTGGGGGCGAAGCGGACGGCCGAGGAGCTGGGCCGCGCGTTCCCGGGGGTGCCGGTGCGCACGTCGGGGCGGGACGCGATCCTCGACCGGGTCGGCCCGGAGCGGGCCCTGGTGGTGGCGACGCCGGGCGCCGAGCCGCCCGCCGAGGACGGTTTCACGGCCGCGCTGCTGCTGGACGGCTGGGTCCTGCTGGGCCGCCCGGACCTGCGGGCCGCCGAGGAGGCGCTGCGCCGGTGGATGAACGCGGCGGCGCTCGTCCGTCCCGGCGGGGCGGTGGTCGTGGGGGCGGACGGGACGCTGCCGCCGGTGCAGGCGCTCGTCCGGTGGGACCCGGTGACGTTCGCGGAACGGGAACTGGCCGAGCGGCGCGAGGCGGGGTTCCCGCCGGCGGTGCGGATGGCGTCGCTGACCGGCGCGCCCGCCGCGATCCGCGAGCTCCTGGCCGACGCCCGCCTGCCGGACGGCGCGGAGGTGCTGGGCCCGGTTCCCGTCCCGCAGCCGCCCGGCGCGCAGCGGGCCGAGGCGGCCGAGCGGGAGCGCGCGCTCGTCCGCGTCCCGCCGCGCGACGGCCCGGCGCTGGCGCGCGCGCTGAAGGAGGCCAGGGGCGTTCGCAGTGCGCGGAAAGCGGCGGAGGCCGTACGCGTCGAGATCGACCCCCTGGAGCTGATCTGACCAATAGGGTGCTCTGGTGGCCGATAACTGGGTGGAGTCGACCGACCGCGACCTGCGGCGGTGGGCGGACGAGCGCGGAGAGAAGCTCGACGGGCAGGGCACGCGCATCCTGCTGGAGCTGATGCGGGACGAGCTGGGCCTGCCGGGCCCCGGGGAACTGACCCCCGAGCGGCTCCGGAGCCTCCTGCTGGAGGTGTTCCCCGAGGCGGTCGTCGCGGCCGCCGACGACGTCCCGACCGTGCTCGCGGCGCTGCGCGGCGTCGTCGCGTACCTGCGCGACTCCGGGGCGGTCACCGCGCCGGACGCGGCCGCGCTGGAGACCGAGATCGACCGGGTCGCGCCCGAGTTCACCGAGATCGTCGGGGACTTCGACGCCGCCGAGCAGCAGGCCGCCGCGGAGGTCGTCGCGGGGCTGATGCGGTCCGACGGCGTCGCCATGGACGATCAGGAGGCCGTCGAGAACTGGGTGCGGGACTTCGAGAACCTCCCGGAGGAGGAGCGGTTCGCCCGCACCGAGGAGTACCTGCGGGAGGTCGAGGAGCGCGTCGTCCCGCCCGTCCGGATCGCGCCGGAGGCGGAGCTGGCCGCGGCGGCGCGCGCGTCCCGGCTCACCGCGGCGGTCGTCGCGCTGGCCGAGTGGACGGGCGAGCGGGAGCTGACCGAGCACGAGACCCTGACCGACGCCGACGCCGCGGAGGCCCGCCGCGTCCTCGGCCTGACGGACCCGGACGGCGGGCCCGGCGGCGGCGCCGAGGGCGAGCTGGAGCGGCTCTGGTGGGCCGCCGCGGCCGCCGAGGCGATCGAGGTCGAGGACGGCCGGGCGGCGCCCGGCCCCGCGCTGGCGGGCCTGCGGTCCGCCGACGACGCCGCGCTGCTGGCCGCGTGGCTGCCGCTGTTCGACGCCGTCGCGGTGCCCGAGCACGACTACGAGGACGGGCTCGACGCCGCCGAGCTGGTGCAGAACGCGCTGACGGGCGTCCTGATCCACCTGTACGAGCAGGACGAGCCGACCCCGCCGGACGAGCTCGTCGCCGCGATGATCGACCACATCGGGGAGCAGTACGTGGTCGAGGAGGAGGGCGCGGCCATGTCGCGGCTCCTCGCCGACGCGTTCCGCCGGGAGCTGGACGTCCTGGCGGAGTGGGGGATCATCGAACCGGCGGGGGACGCGGGCGGCCGCGCGCTGACGCCGCTCGCGGTCTGGGCCGTCCGGGAGCTGCTGGTGGCCGACGGGTTCCTGGCGCCGGTCGTCGGCGACCTGGCGGGCGCGACGGCGGCCGAGCTGGTCGCGGGCCTCGTCTGGCACCGCCCCGACACCGCGGACGAGGAGATCGGCGGCTGGCTGGACGGCCGGGACGCCGCCGCGGCCGCCGCGGAGCTCCTCGACGTGATGCGGACCGGCGGCCCGGGCGCCCGCAGCCTCGCCGCCGCCGTCCTGCAGCGCATCGGCGCGGACGCCGCGCCCGTCGTGCGCGCGGCGGCCGGGCACCCGCTGGTCGCCCCGTACGCCGCGATGTGGCTGGCGGCCGCGGGCGACCCGGAGGGCCGGGAGCTGACCCGCGGCGAGTACCTGTGGGTGTTCGTCGACACCGTCGCGGGGATGATGGAGACCGCCGACGCCGCCGAGGCCGTCGAGGCCGCGCTCGCCGACGTCGCGGCGGACGCCGACATGGCGGCGATGGTGGACGAGCTGTGGCGCGTCGAGCACCCGGATCTCGTCGAGGTGCTGGAGGCCCTCGGGGACCACCACCCCGACCGGCTCGTCGCCAAGACCGCGCGCACCGCCGCCTACAAGGCGCGATCCGCCTGACGCCTCCGTAAACTGGACGGCACGTCCCACGATCGAGCGTTCGACCCCGCAGGAAACGGAGCCCTCCTTGGCCGTCAAGCCCATCCGCCTCTTCGGCGATCCCGTGCTGCGCACTCCCGCCGAGCCGGTGAGGGACTTCGACAAGGAGCTGCGCAAGCTCGTCAAGGACCTCACCGACACGATGATCGACGCACCCGGGGTGGGGCTGGCCGCGCCGCAGCTCGGCGTCGGCCTGCGCGTGTTCACCTACTACGTGGACGACCGCCTCGGGCACGTCGTCAACCCGACCCTCGACCTGTCGGACGAGCAGGAGACCGACGACGAGGGCTGCCTGTCGCTGCCCGGCCTGGCGTTCCCGACGCCGCGCGCCGTGGGGGTCGTCGCGAAGGGCTTCAACATGCACGGGGAGCCGATCACGCTGGAGGGCACGCACCTGCTGGCGCGCTGCGTCCAGCACGAGACCGACCACCTGGACGGCGTGATCTTCATCGACCGGATGGACCCGGAGCAGCGCAAGGCCGCGATGAAGGCGATCCGCGAGGCCGAGTGGTTCGGCGACCCGGCCCCGGTCGTGAAGGAGTCGCCGCACCGCACGTTCGGGAAGGCGCTGTGATGGCGCTCGCCCGTTCCGCGGCGCGGCGCGCGGGCGCCGCCGGGGAGCTGGACCGATGAGGCTCGTCTTCGCCGGGACGCCCGACACGGCGCTGCCGTCGCTGGACGCGCTGCTGGCCTCCGACCACGAGGTCGCCGCCGTCGTCACCCGCCCGGACGGGCGCGCGGGCCGGGGCCGCCGCGTCGCCGCGAGCCCCGTGGCGCTGCGCGCCGCGGAGGCCGGGATCGAGGTGCTCAAGCCGGCGAAGGCCCGCGACCCCGAGTTCCTCGACCGGCTGCGGGAGATCGCCCCCGACTGCTGCCCGGTCGTCGCCTACGGGGCGCTGCTGCCCCGCGAGGCCCTCGACGTCCCCCGGCACGGCTGGGTGAACCTGCACTTCTCGCTGCTGCCCGCGTGGCGCGGCGCGGCGCCCGTCCAGCGCGCCATCCTGCACGGCGACGACGTGACGGGCGCGGCCACGTTCCAGATCGAGGAGGGGCTCGACACCGGCCCCGTCTACGGGGTGCTGACCGAGCCGATCCGGCCGGACGACACCTCCGGCGCCCTGCTCGGGCGCCTCGCCGCCGCGGGCGCGGGCCTGCTGCTGGACACCATGAACGGCATCGAGGCCGGGGTGCTGGAGGCGCGGCCGCAGCCGGCCGAGGGCGTCTCGCACGCCGCGAAGCTCACCCCCGAGGACGCCCGCGTCGACTGGGCGTCCCCCGCGCGGCACGTCGACCGGCTCGTCCGGGCGTGCACGCCCGCGCCGGGCGCGTGGACGGAGTTCCGGGACGCGCGGCTGAAGCTCGGGCCGGTCCGCCCGGCGCCGCCGGACGCCGAGCCGCTGCCCCCGGGGCGGCTGCGCGCCGGCAAGAAGGAGGTGCTGGCCGGGACGGCCACGCACCCCGTCGTCCTCGGCGAGGTCCAGCCGCCCGGCAAGCGGCCCATGCCCGCCGCCGACTGGGCGCGCGGGGCCGGCATCACCGGTGAGGACGTGCTGCGCTGATGCCGCACTCCACCCGCGGGCACGGCGGAAACCGGGGCGACCGCGGCCGGGGCGGCGGCGCCGGCCGGCGTCCCGGCGGTCCGCGCCGCACCGGGCGCCCGCAGGACCTCGTCCGCCGCACCGCGTTCGACGTCATCCGCGCCGTCGAGACCCGGGACGCCTACGCCAACCTGCTGCTGCCCGCCCGGCTCCGCGACCGCGAGCTGACCGGCCGCGACGCCGCGCTCGCCACCGAGCTGACCTACGGGACGCTGCGCGGTCGCGGCACCTACGACGCCGTCCTGGCGCTGTGCAGCGACCGCGAGCTGCGCCGCATCGACGCCCCGCTGCTGGACGTCCTGCGGCTCGGCGCCCACCAGATCCTCGCCACCCGCATCCCGCCGCACGCCGCCGTCGGCACAACCGTGGAGCTGGCGCGCTCGGTCGCCGGGCCCGGGCAGGCGAAGTTCGCCAACGCGGTGCTCCGCAAGGTCGCCGGGCGCGACCTCGACGCCTGGCTCGCGATCATCGCGCCGCCCGACGCGGAGCCGGTGACGCGGCTGTCGGTCGCGCACAGCCACCCGAAGTGGATCGTGTCGGCGCTGCGCGACGCCGTGGGCCAGGCCGAGATCGAGGACCTGCTCGCCGCCGACAACGCCCGCCCGCGGGTGACGCTCGTCGCCCGCCCCGGCCGCGCCACCGTCGGCGAACTGGTCGATGCGGGCGCCGAACCCGCCCCGTACTCGCCGCACGGCGCCGTCCTGCCCGACGGCGACCCGGCCGCCGTCGCCGCCGTCCGGGAGGGCCGCGCCGCCGTCCAGGACGAGGCCAGCCAGCTCGTCGCCCTCGCGCTCACCGAGGTCCCGGTGGACGGGCGGGACGCGCGCTGGGCCGACGTCTGCGCGGGGCCCGGCGGCAAGGCGGGCCTGCTGTCGGCGATCGCGACGCGGCGGGACGCGCGGCTCGTCGCCGCCGACGTCCAGCCGCACCGGGCGGGCCTGGTGCGCGGCGCCGTGGACGGCCGGGCCGGG
>NZ_JBHTJA010000130.1:0-16506 GCF_042675525.1 Actinomadura sediminis | reverse complement strand
GGACGCGCCGGGATGCGCGAACGACCCGGGCGGCGGGGTGGTCGCGCCGGGGTGGGCCGGCGACTCGGGCGGCGGCGCGAGCACCGCCCGCAGCCGCGCCGACTCCGCGGCGGCGGTCTCGGCGCCCTTGGTGAGCATCTCGGCGTCCCCGGCGGCGGGGGCCGCCGCCTCCGGCCGCCGCAGGCTCCCCGCGAGGGTCAGCAGATGGGCGAGGACCTGCTGGGACGCGGGCCGCAGCGCCGGGTTCTTCGCCAGGCACGCCAGGACGAGCCCGCGCAGCGGCTCCTGCAGGGCGCCGAGGTCCGGCGGGAGGTTCAGGATGCGGTTCATGACCGCGGGGATGGAGTCCTGCCCGAAGGCGGGGCGCCCGTTCGCCGCGTACGCCATCGTCGCGCCCCACGACCAGACGTCCGCGGCGGGGCCGACCTGGTTGCCGGAGATCTGCTCGGGCGCCATGTACGCGGGGGTGCCGACCGCGACGCTGGACATCGTCCCGGTCGCGTCCAGCGCCCGCGCGATCCCGAAGTCGATCACGCGGGGGCCGTCCGGGGCGAGCAGCACGTTGCCCGGCTTGAAGTCGCGGTGCACCACTCCGGCCTGGTGGATGGCGGCCAGCGCCGTCATCGTGCCGATCGCGAGCCGGTCCAGGTCGGCGCCGCGGCGCGGGCCGTCCGCGGCGAGCACCGCCGACAGCGACGGGCCGTCGATGAACTCGCTGACGATGTAGGGCCGGTCGCCCTCGACGTCGGAGTCCAGGACGCGCGCGGTGCAGAACTGCGAGACCCGCTTGGCCACCGCCACCTCGGCGGCGAACCGGGAGCGGGCCTTGGGGTCGCCGCTGAACCGGGCGTGCAGCAGCTTGACGGCGACCGCGCCGCCCTCCTCGTCCTCGCCGAGGAAGACGGCGCCCTGCCCGCCCTCCCCGAGCAGCCCGGTGAGCCGGTACGGGCCGAGGTGCTCCGGATCGCCCGGTCGGAGAGGCGCGGCCTCGGGCATGTGGCGTCCTTCCGGGGAGGAGGGCGACGTCCTTGTCGCGCGACTTTACGCGATCATCGTTCGGACGATCGTCACTTGGAAACGGTGCCGTACGCGGACGGGTTCGGCTCCGACCGGCGCTGGCGCCACTCCCACCGCGCCGACCGCTCGCCGGTGAGGTTGAAGGTGACGTACCCGGGGGCGCAGTCGTCCTTGTTCTGCCCGGTCATCGGCGTCTCCCGGTACTCGACCTTGGTGCCGGACTCGTTCAGCAGCTCCAGCCGGGTGAAGCAGGTCGGGTGCGAGGAGCCGTAGGTGTACCGGGCGGTGCCGCTCGAGTAGATCAGCGCGAACTGGACCGTGAAGTTGCGGCCGTCGGCGGGCGCCGCGGGCTGCGTGCCGTCGCCCTTCCACACCCCGACGAGCCCCTCGCCGGTGCGCGTCGTCGTCCGGGACGACGGCTCGCTCGACGGCGTGTACGGCTCCTCCGTCTCCGACGTCGGCAGGGTGGTCGGCGGGTCGTAGTCGTCCTCGGAGTTCGCCGCGACCACGATGAACACGACCACCAGGATCATGATCACCGCGAGGACGACGCAGCCGATCGCGATGATCGGCCCCGTGTTCGACTTCTGCCGGCCGTACGGCTGCCCCGGCGGCACGGCGCCGTGGCCGTGCGGCTGCCCCGGCATCGGGGGCCGGGGCGGCGGCTGCATCCCCGGCTGCGGCTGCGGCGGCGGCTGCTGGCCGGGCGGCATCCCCGCGTTCTGGTACATCGGCATGGGCGGCGGCGTGATCGGCTGCGGCGGGGGCGTCGTCGGCCCCTGCGCGCCGTGCCCCGGCATCCCGGCCTGGTGCATCGGCATCGGCGGGGGAGTGATCTGCTGCTCCGGCCGCCGCGCCGGCGGCACCTGCGGCGGCGCCGGGAGCTGCGCGGCGATCCGGGTGCCCTGGTCGAGCAGGTTCGCCTCGCCCGTCCCGGACGGCGCCGCGCCGACGTGCCCGAGCAGGTTCAGCAGGAGCTGGGGCGCGGACGGCCGCAGGCCCGCGTCCTTGTTCAGGCAGCGGCCCACGAGGTCGCGCAGCGGACCGGCGGGCAGCGCCGACAGGTCCGGGTCCTCGTTGAGGATCCGGTTGATGATGACCGGCAGCGTGTCGGCCTCGAACGGCGACTGCCCGGTCGCGGCGAACACCATCGTCGCGCCCCACGCGAAGATGTCGACCGCGGGGGTGAGGGCGCCGCCGGTCAGCTGCTCGGGCGCCAGGTAGCCGGGGGTGCCGACGACCATGCCGGTCGCGGTGACGGCGCTCTCCTGGGAGTTGACCGTCCGGGCGATGCCGAAGTCGACGACGCGCGGGCCGTCCGCCGCCAGCATGACGTTGTTGGGCTTGAAGTCGCGGTGGACGATCTCCGCCTCGTGGATCGCGGCGAGCGCCGTCGCGGTGCCGATCGCGAGACGTTCCAGGTCGGCGGCGTTGCGCGGGCCCTCGTGCGCGACGACGTCGTGCAGGGACGGCCCGTCGATGAACTCGCTGACCACGTAGGGCTGGTCGCCGTGGACGTCGGCCTCGAGCACGCGCGCGGTGCAGAACGGCTCGACGCGCTGCGCGGCCGACACCTCGCGGACGAACCGGGCACGCGCGGACGGGTCGTTCGCCGTCTGCGCGTGCAGCAGCTTCACGGCGACGTGGCCGCCGCCCGGTGCCCTGCCCAGGAAGACCGCGCCCTGTCCACCGGCGCCGAGCCGCCCGATGACCTCGTACTGTCCCAGCGCCCGGGGATCGCCTGGCTCCAGCGGAGCGGCATCCGGCATCTGACCCTCCCGTGACCCGCGGTGTCGTTCCGCGATATTGTGCGCCGGACCCGGCCGCGAGGTCACCTCCCGGCCGTGCCGGACGCCCCTGCGCGGGGGTCCGCCCCCAGTTCTCCGAGCGGGCACCATATCGCGTTAGTTCAGACGTTTCACCGGGCCGTCCGGTTCAGGGCGCGGGCCGCCTTCCGCGGATCGCGCGGCACGCCGCGGCCGGTCGGTGCGCGCCCGGCTCCCGGGACCGATATGATCCCCGCCGCCGCGGGATCCCGGTGGTCGTCGTCCGGTAGGGGAACGCAGCGCTCGCCGAGCGCTGGCCGTGCCGTGGACGCCCGCCGGGCGTGTGATGGAAGACACATCGCGAGGAAGAGAACCGGGTGATCGGTGTCACTCGTGGGAACGGTCGCGCCTCGTGTGTCGTACGTCACCAACCGTGACAGAATTTCCCGCCCGGATCGGGCACAAGAACGGTCCCTCGAGCGTTAGTTCCGCGCGACGGGGCGCATAAAGCACTGAGGGGGATGGAGATAGAAGATGGCGACCGACTACGACAGCCCGCGCAAGACAGACGACGACATCAACGAGGACAGCCTCCAGGAGCTCCAGGCCCGTCGCGCCGACAAGGCCGCGAGCATCATCGACGAGGACCTCGACGCCGGTGAGGTCGCGGACCTGCCGGGCGCGGACCTGTCGAACGAGGAGCTCACGTTCCGCGTCGTGCCGCGGCAGGCCGACGAGTTCACCTGCACCCGCTGCTTCCTGGTGCACCACCGCAGCCAGCTGGCCAAGGAGAAGAACGGCCAGCCCATCTGCCGTGAGTGCGCCTGACCCGGGGGCGGGGCGGTGACGGGAGACCTGGAGAAACGGCGGGACGACGAGGTGGAGCCGGCGCCCGTCGGCGGCTCCGCCGAACTCGGTGAGCTGATCGGCCGGCTCACCGCCGACGAGGACATGGACCGCGAGACCCGCGGCCGCCTCCTGGGGCGACTGGCGAGACTGCTCGGCCAGAACGCCCGCAGGGCGGGGGCCGCGGGCATCGCGCGCGGCCGCTGGCTCGGCGACCTGCTCGTCGAGGTGGCGCCGCACATCCCGATCCGCGACCGGGAGACCCTGAGCGCCCACCACCGCGGCCTCACCGGTGAGGCGCTGGCCGACAGCCTGGTCCGGGTCGCGAGCAACGCCACCACCGGCGTCGGCGCCGCCGGCGGCGCGCTGGCCGCGGTGCAGTTCACCGCACCGCCGCTGCTGCTCACCGCCCCCGCGCAGCTCGCCGCCGAGACCCTGGTGGTGGCGGCGATCGAGGTCAAGCTGATCGCCGAACTGCACGAGGTGTACGGGATCCGCGTCGAGGGCCCGGGCGCCGTGCGGGGACGCGCCTTCGTCACGTCCTGGGCGAAGCAGCGCGGGATCAACCCGCTGGAGGCGGGCACCCTCGGCAGCGCGCTCGGCTCGGCCGCCAAGGCCGCGCTGCGCAAACGGATGCTGAGGGTGTTCGGCCGCAGCATGACCACCATGGGGCCGCTGCTCACCGGCGCGGCGGCCGGGGCCGCCCTCAACCGGAGCGCCACCAAGGCGCTGGCCAGCACGATCCGCGCCGATCTGCGCGCCACCGCCGGGGTGCCGCCCCCGCTCCCGGGGGAGCACCGCGGCCTGCCGTCCGGGGACTGAGCCGGGACGACCCGCGCGGCCCGATCCGGACACGCCCCCCTCGTGACCGGAGCCGTCCCCGTGGCCGGTCCGCGCCCCGTGCCCGCGGCGTCTCGTACCGTCCCGTACCCCGTCCCGTACCCGAGCCGTTCCGTACCCGGCCGAGCCGTCCCGTCGCTCGGAGCCGGACGGCGGGCGAGGACGGGGGGCGCGGAGCGCGCCGCCCGCCCTCGCCCGCCGCCGTCAGGCCTCGACCTTGAAGTGGGACGGGGGCGCACCGGTGCCCTTGGCCCACTGGCGTGCGACGGCGCGGGTGGCGAGCAGGCGCGCCACCTCCATGCCGACGCCCATCATCACGGCCCAGCCGATCGCCTCGGCGAGCGCCACCTCGGGCGACTCGGGGTTGGTCGGCGGCTCCTTGCCGGTGCTCTTCTTCCAGGCCATCGTGATGGCCTTCTTCGCGACGAAACCGCCCGCGAAGGCCGCGGCCCCGGCCGTCAACCGCCAGCCGAGTTCGCCCTTGTCCGCCATGTTCGTCCTCCAGTCGTCCTGTCGTGTCCGACGCTACCGGACCGTGCCGCCCCGGGCGGGCGGCCGGCGCGGCCGCGTCGCGCGCGGGGAAAACGCATGCGCCCGGGGGCGATGTCAATACGATTGGCGCATGACAGAGCGTCCGCGTATCCCGAATGTCCCGGCCAAACCCTCACTCGACGGCCTGGAGGACAAGTGGGTACGCGCGTGGGAAGAGGAGGGCGTCCACCGCTTCGACCGCACCCGGCCGCACGCCGAGGTGTTCTCGATCGACACGCCCCCGCCCACGGTCAGCGGCTCCCTCCACGTCGGCCACGTCTTCTCCTACACCCACACCGACGCCGTCGCGCGGTTCCAGCGCATGCGCGGTCGAGCGGTCTTCTACCCGATGGGGTGGGACGATAACGGGCTGCCCACCGAGCGGCGGGTGCAGAACCACTTCGGCGTCCGCTGCGATCCGGCGCTGCCGTACGATCCCGGCTTCGAGCCGCCGGCGAAGCCGGACCCGAAACGCCAGGTCCCGGTCTCGCGGCGGAACTTCATCGAGCTGTGCGAGCGGCTCACCGAGGTCGACGAGAAGGCGTTCGAGGAACTGTGGCGCCGCGTCGGCCTGTCGGTCGACTGGGACCACCTCTACACCACGATCGGCGACGCGTCCCGCACGGCGTCGCAGCGCGCGTTCCTGCGCAACCTCGCGCGCGGCGAGGCGTACGTCGCCGAGGCGCCGACGCTGTGGGACGTCACGTTCCGCACGGCCGTTGCGCAGGCCGAGCTGGAGGACCGCGAGCAGCCCGGGGCGTTCCACCGCCTCCGCTTCCGCGCACCCGAACGGCCCGTCTACATCGAGACGACTCGCCCCGAGCTGCTGCCCGCGTGCGTCGCGCTCGTGGCGCACCCCGACGACGAGCGGTACGCGGAGCTGTCCGGCACGACCGTCCGCACGCCGCTGTTCGACGTCGAGGTGCCCGTCCTCGCGCACCGGCTCGCCGAGCCCGACAAGGGCTCCGGCATCGCGATGATCTGCACGTTCGGCGACGTCGCCGACGTCACCTGGTGGCGCGAGCTCGACCTGCCGACCCGCGCGGTGATCGGCTGGGACGGCCGGCTGGCCGCCGAAGCGCCCCGCGGCGTCCCGGCGGAGCCGTACGCGGAGCTGGCGGGCAAGACGGTGTTCTCGGCGCGCGAGCGGGTCGTGGAGATGCTGCGCGAGTCCGGTGATCTGGACGGCGAGCCGCGCAGGGTCACGCGGGCGGTGAAGTTCTACGAGAAGGGCTCCAAGCCGCTCGAGATCGTCACCACGCGGCAGTGGTACATCCGCAACGGCGGCCGCGACGCCGGGATGCGCGCCGAGATGCTCGCGCGCGGAGCCGAGCTGAACTGGCATCCGCCGCACATGCGGGCCCGCTACGACAACTGGGTCGAGGGCCTCAACGGCGACTGGCTGATCTCCCGGCAGCGGTTCTTCGGCGTGCCGATCCCCGTCTGGTACCGGCTGGACGAATCGGGGGAGCCGGTGCACGGGGAGCCGATCGTCCCGGCGGAGGACGAGCTGCCCGTCGACCCGTCGTCGGACGTCCCGCCCGGGTACACCGAGGAGCAGCGGGGCGAGCCGGGCGGGTTCATCGGCGACCCGGACGTCATGGACACGTGGGCGACGTCGTCGCTGACCCCGCAGATCGCGGGCGGCTGGGAGCGCGACGCGGACCTGTTCGGCCGCGTGTTCCCCTACAGCCTGCGGCCGCAGGCGCACGACATCATCCGCACCTGGCTGTTCTCCACGGTCGTCCGCTCGCACCTGGAGCACGGGTCGCTGCCGTGGACCGACACCGCGCTGTCGGGCTGGATCCTCGACCCCGACCGCAAGAAGATGTCGAAGTCGAAGGGCAACGTCGTCACGCCGATCGACCTGCTGCGCGAGTACGGGTCGGACGCCGTCCGGTACTGGGCGGCGAGCGGGCGGCCGGGCACCGACACCGCGTTCGACACCGGGCAGATCAAGGTCGGCCGCCGCCTCGCGATCAAGATCCTGAACGCGTCGAAGTTCGTGCTCGGGCTCGGCGACGTCGCGGACGCCGGGCGCCCGGAGGGCGGGGGAGGCCGGCCCGGAAGCCGGGAGCGGACCGTCGCCGAGGGCCCGGCGGCGGTCGTCGAGCCGCTCGACCGGGCGATGCTCGCCGCGCTGGGGGACGTCGTGCGGGACGCGACGGAGGCGTTCGAGGGCTACGACTACACGCGCGCGCTGGAGCGGACGGAACGGTTCTTCTGGGAGTTCTGCGACGACTACCTCGAACTGGTGAAGGCGCGGGCGTACGGGGACGGACCGGAGGCGCAGTCGGCGCGCGCGGCGCTGCGGACGGCGCTGTCGGTGCTGCTGCGGCTGTTCGCGCCCGTGCTGCCGTTCGTCACCGAGGAGGTCTGGTCGTGGTGGCGGCGCGGCTCGGTGCACGCGGCGTCGTGGCCGACGCCGGCCGAGCTGCCCCCGGGCGGCGACCCGGCGGTGCTGGCCGCGACGGGCGAGGCCCTGCGGCAGGTCCGCAAGGCGAAGTCGGAGGCGCGGGCGTCGATGCGGGCCGACGTCGCGCGCGCGGTCGTCCGGGGCGCGGAGGTCGTGCGCATCGCCCGTCCCGACCTGGCCGCCGCCGGGCGGATCGCGGACCTCACCCTGGAGGACGCGCCCGCCGGCCTGACGGTCGAGGTCGAACTGGCCCCCGCGCCCTCCTAGCGTCCCGCCGCGTAACGGCGGTCACACCGCCGCGGTCTTGACTTACCCCGGCCCGCTCCAGATATTAGACGACACATCTAATTGTTGGGCGGGCCGGGGAGGACGCGCATGACCGAGATCGACGAGCGGCACCCCGTCATCACCCCGCGGCGGGTGAAGTTCGACTGGGCGGACACGCCGCTGCACTGGATCCCCGGCGAGCCGGTCGCCACGCACTTCATCAACGTGCTGCACCTGCTCCTCCCCGCGGGCGAACGCTGGTTCGTCCACGTCTACAAGCAGGCGCTGCCGCTGGTGGAGGACGACGAGCGCCTGTACCGGGAGGTCAAGGGGTTCATGGGCCAGGAGGCCGTGCACGCCTACTCCCACCAGGGCGTCCTCGACCGGCAGATGCGCGAGCAGGGGCTCGACCCGCGCCCGCTGACCCGCCGCATCGAGTGGCTGTTCCAGAACCTGCTCGGCGACCGGCCGCCGATCCCCGGGCTGTCCCGGCGCCGGTGGCTGACGCTGCGGATCGGGATCATCGCCGGGATCGAGCACTACACCGCAGTGCTCGGCCAGTGGATCCTGGACGCCCGCGCGCTCGACGACGCCGGCGCCGACCCCACGATGCTGGACCTGCTGCGCTGGCACGGCGCCGAGGAGGTCGAGCACCGGTCCGTCGCGTTCGACGTGTACGACCACGTCGCGGGCGGATACGCGCAGCGGGTGCGCTCGTTCGCCGTCGGGCTCGTCGCCATGCCGCTCGCGGTGTACGTCGGCGCCGCGTACCTGTGCCGCGCCGACCCGACCCTGCACGGCGTCCGGCCGCGCGTCCGCGACTACCGGCGGGCCGTGCGCCGCGGCCTGTTCCCGAGCAACCGGTTCATGATCGCCGCGGCCCGCACCTACCTGGCGCGCGACTACCACCCGTCCCGCGAGTGCTCCACGCGGCGGGCCGTCGACTACCTGTCGACCTCGCCCGCCGCGCTCGCCGCCGGGCGCGGGACGTCCTGAGCCGGCGGCGGTCCCGGACGCCGTGAAAACGCGCCCGCGACGTCCGGGACCGTCGCCTCGTCGGTGTCGCCGTCGGTATCGCCGTCGGTGTCGCCGTCCGTGTCTCCGTCGGTGTCTGCGTCCGCGCCCGCGCGGCTCAGTAGGTGAACGGCAGGTGCTTGATGCCGTTGATGAAGTTCGAGTAGAGCCGGTCGGGCCGCCCGTTCGCCCGGATCTCCGGGACCCGCGTGAACAGCTCCCGGAACATCACCGTGATCTCCCGGCGGGCCAGGTTCGCGCCCAGGCAGAAGTGCGGGCCGGGCCCGCCGAACCCGACGTGCGGGTTCGGCGACCGGGTGATGTCGAAGACGTCGGGGTTCTCGAACACCTCGGCGTCCCGGTTGGCGGAGTTGTAGAACAGCAGGACCTTCTCGCCCGCCCGGTACGTGTGCCCGTTCATCTCGTGGTCGCGGGTGACCGTGCGGCGCATCTGGATGACCGGCGTCGCCATCCGGACGATCTCCTCGACGGCGCCCGGGGCGTGCGCCTCGAAGTCCTCCAGCAGCAGGGCCCGCTGCTCGGGGTGGTCGGTGAACAGCTTCAGGCCGTGCGACATCGCGTTGCGGGTCGTCTCGTTCCCCGCCACCACGAGCAGGATGAAGAACGACCCGATCTCCTTGTCGGTGAGCCGCTCCCCGTCCACGTCGGCGGTGACCAGCGCGGACATCAGGTCGTCGGCCGGGTCGCGGCGGCGCCGCCGGGCGAGCTTCATCGCCAGGTGGTTCAGCTCGTACGCGGCCGTCACGACGCGCACCAGGACGTACAGGGCGCCGAGGCGGGTGACCTCGCCGCGGAAGTCGCGGCCGGCGGTGTACTCGGGGTCGCCGATGCCCAGCAGCGTGTTCGTCCGGTCGAACACCATGGGCCGGACGGGCTCGGGCACGCCCACCATGTCGCAGATGACCGTCAGCGGCAGCCGCGCCGCGACGTCGGTGACGAAGTCGCCGGGGCCGCGCTTCAGGACGTCGTCGACGATCCGGGTCGCCGTGGCCTGCAGGTCCGTCTCCAGCTTCGCCAGGACCCGCGGGGTGAACGCCCGCGACACGATCCGCCGGATCTTGGCGTGCCGCGGGTCGTCCATATTGATCATCGAGCCGAGGTAGCGGGCGATGTACGCCGGCATGTCGGGGATGGTGGTGGCGGTCGGCTCGCTGCTGAACACCTGCGGCGTCCGGCTCGCCTCCACCACGTCCGCGTGCCTGGTCAACGCCCAGAAGCCCGGCCCCTGCTTGATGAACGGCAGGCCCAGCTCGGGGAAGAACGCCGGATGCTCCCGCTCCCGCAGCCGCGCGAACGCCGCCAGGCGCTCGCGTTGCGGCCGGGACCAGAACTCCAGGTCCGACAGGTCGATGGCCGGGTCCCGCGTCGTCGTCGCCACTTCGCACCGTCCTCGGGGGGCTGCTCGGGGGGCTCGTCTCGAACGGAGTTCGGTTCACATGGAACCGACACCGCCCCCGCGACGTCAAGGATCACTTACCGTCCGGAGGCGTGCGGCGGCGGCGTTTCAGGGACGGGGCGGACGCGCGGAGTCGGTATTGTCGGGTGGTTTCCGAGGCGGTTCGGCGCGAGCGTGAGGTGGAACGGTGGGCAAGGTCGACGTACTGATCAAGCGGCTCGATCCGGAGCTGCCGCTGCCCTCGTACGCGCACGCCGGCGACGCCGGGGCCGACCTGGTCGCCGCCGAGGACGTCGAGCTGCCGCCGGGCGAGCGCGCGGTCGTCCCCACCGGGATCGCGATCGCGCTGCCGGACGGCTACGCCGCTTTCGTTCACCCGAGGTCCGGTTTGGGCGCTAGGTTGGGGGTGACCATAGTCAACGCACCCGGTACGGTCGATGCCGGCTATCGGGGTGAGATCAAGGTGACCCTGCTGAACACCGACCCCCGCGCCACGGTCCGGCTGCGGCGCGGCGACCGTATCGCGCAGATGGTCGTGCAGCGGGTGGAGACGGCGGTGTTCCACGAGGTCGCCGCCCTACCGGGATCGGCGCGCGGAACCGGCGGGTTCGGCTCCACGGGTGGGTACTCCCACCCCGATGAAGGTTGAGAGAAGGAGTGTGAGTCGTGGCTTTTGGACGTCGCCGACGGGCCGAGGAGGGCCGTGCGGAGCCCGAGGTGACCGAGGAGCCGGCGCAGCAGGACGCCGAGGACGTCGCCGAGGAGGCCACCGCCGAGGCCGAGGCCGAGTCCGTTCCGGGAGGTCCCTGGGACTCCGAGGACTCCTTCCCCGAGATGCAGCGGCTCGACTTCGGGTCCCTGCTGGTGCCGGTCGCGCCCGGCCTCGGGTTCCAGGTGAACTTCGAGGCGACCCAGGTCGATGAGAACGGCAAGCCGCTCGACGGCCGCCCCGTCGCCGTCCTGGTGCAGCATCAGGAGAGCGCGATGCAGCTCCAGGTCTTCGCCGCGCCGAAGCGCAGCGGGATCTGGGACGACGTGCGCGCCGAGACCGCCAAGGACATCCAGGAGCAGGCGAAGGGGCAGACCCAGGAGGGCGACGGGCCGTTCGGCGCCGAGCTGCTCGCGATGGTGCCCGCCGCGCTGACCGAGGACGTCCTCGCGGAGATGCCGCAGGAGGTCCGCGAGCAGATCCCCGCCGAGTTCGTCGAGCAGGGCTGGGCGCCGCAGATCATCCGTTTCCTGGGTGTGGACGGCCCGCGCTGGTTCCTGCAGGCGGTCGTGCAGGGCGCCGCCATCGAGGACGAAGAGCAGTGGCAGGTGCTCGAGGACGTGCTGCGCGGCGTGGTCGTCGTGCGCGGCGACGCGCCGATGCCCCCGCGCGAGCTCCTCGAGCTGCGCATCCCGCAGGAGTTCAGCGAGTCCCAGGAGGACGCGCAGGCCGAGGAGCCCGCCGAGCAGGAGTTCAAGCCGTTCGAGCGCGGCCCCGAGATCACCGAGGTGCGCTGACCCGTCCCCGCCCGGCCGCCCGCGACGCGCGGCCGGGCGACGCGGCGCCCGTGCGGGGACGGGCGTGCCCGGTCAGGACTCGATCAGCTCGAACGGGATCGCGTGCCGCACGCCGACGTCCCGTCCGGCCGGCTCCGCCGTCCCGGTGAGGAACGCGGCGGCGTCGAAGTCGGCGCCCAGGTTGGAGAAGTACACCTGGTGGGCGAGCAGCGACTCGATGCCCGTCTGCAGATGGCCGGTGACGTCCACGTAGTGCCCGGCCTGCGGGGACCCGCCGAACAGCGCGAACCGCACTCCCTGCCACGGTTCGAGGTCCAGGTCGCGGAAGACCCACCGGTTCGCGGCGTCGCGGATCGCGTCGGCGACCGCGAGCCCGAGGACCCGGTGGTCGGCCATGTTGAACCCGCCGCCCGGGAACGACTCCCGGAAGTTGACCGAGATCACCACCTCCGGCCGGTGCCGCCGGATCGCCGCCGCCAGGACGCGCCGCAGCGGCAGCCCGTACTCCAGCATCCCGTCCTGGAGATCGAGGAACTCGACGGTGTCCACGCCGACGATCCGGGCCGCCTCGATCTGCTCGAGCGTCCGGACGCGGGCCACCTCCTCCGGGTCCATCCCGTCGATCCCGGCCTCGCCGCGCGTGGCGAGCACCTCCGTCACCGTCTTGCCCTGGGCCGTCCATTTGGCGACGGCCGTCGAGCCCCCGTACTCCAGGTCGTCGGGGTGCGCGACGATCGCGAGGGCCCGATCCCAGTCCTCAGGTACCGCTTCCATGCCCCCATCATTCCCGAGCGCCGCGCCGCGGCGGCACCTAGGATCGCCCGGTGACCGAAACGGCGATACATGTCCGGATTAGACGGTTGCGCGGTGTGATCGCCGCCCGTCCCGCCGCGATCCGGGACGAACCGGCGGGGGAGCCGCTGTACCAGGCCGTCCACGGGCTGGCCGCCGCCACCGTCGCGGACCCCGGCCTGCTCGCCCGCGAGCTGGCCGCACGGCCCGACCCCGTCCTGCGCGCCGAGGCGTTCCGGCTCGCCAGGGAGGCCCTGCACGCCGGTCTGCTGCCGCCCGCCGCGGCGCGGGCGCTCGTCGCGGAGCTCGCCGCCGACGTCCCCGCCGCGCTCCGCGAGCTCGCCGAACCCTGGGCCGTCCTGGAACCTTTGCCGCACGGCCGCGTGCTCCGCTACCTGGAGACCGGACCGGACGACACCGCCGTCGAGGTCGCGGCCCGGCACGGCCATCGCGACATCGTGCGCGACGTCGCCGCCGACCCCGCACGGCCGCCGCGCGTGCGGCGGCGGGCCCTCGAACTGCTCGGCGACCTGTCCGCCCGCGACGACGTCCCCGACCTGCTCGCGCTCGCCGGGACGGACCCGCCGCTGCTCGCGGGCCCCGCCCTCGCGTGCCTGACCGCCCTGCACCGGCGCGGCCGCTTCCCGCGGGACCGCGACGTCCCGTCCGTCGTCCGCCTCGCGCTCACCGATCACCGCGTCGCCGCCGAGGACGTCGCGATCGTCCTGTACACCGAGCGCCGCGCCGCGCTGCGGGAGCTCACCGCCGCGGACGACGACGCGGCGCGGCGGCTCGACCTCCTGGTGGCGCTCGCCGCCCAGGGCGCCCCCGGCCTGGACGCGGGCGGCGCCGTCACCGCCCTCGCGCGCCGCGCCGCCGACCCCGTCCCCTACCTGCGGGCCCTGCGCGACCTGCGGCACGTCCCGGCCGAGGAGACGGTCCTCGACCTGCTGCCCGCCGCGCCCGCCGCCGCGCTCGACGCCCTGGAGGCCGTCGGCGGCGCCCGCACCGCCGACGCGCTGTGGACGGGTCTCGGCCTCGACGGCGGCGAGATCGTCCGCCACCTGCGGCCGCACCGGCACCGCGCCCTCGAGATCCTGTGGCACCTCACCGCCGACCCCGCCCGCCGCCGCGCGATCCTCGACCGGCTCGATCCCCGCGACCTGCCCCGCCGCGTCGCCGACGACCTCGGCGGCCCCGACCCGCGCGAACTCGCCGTGCTCGCCGCGAACCCCGACCCCGGCGACCCCGTGGACGCGCTGTGCCGCCTCGCCCGCAACGGCGACGCGACGTCCCTCCCGGCCATCGCCGACCTGCTGCTCCGCGTCGTCTCCGACCTGGCCGCGACCTGGGGCGAGGGCCCCGAGCCCGCCGTCCCGCCCGGCGTCGTGGACGCGATCCGCGGCCTCGGCGGGCGGCTGTACCGGCGCGGCGCGGTCCGTCCCCGCTGCCTCCTGGACGCCGCCGACGAGCGCGAGGCCGGACACGAACTCGTCACCGACCTCGCCCTCGACCTCCTCGACCGCCCGGACCTGACCTCCGCCGAGCAGTCGATCCTGCTCGACCTCCCGTGCGCCGGCCTGCGTCCCGTCCGGGCGCGGGTGCACCGGCTGCTGCGGCACCGGGACCCGCACGTCCGCAAGAAGGCGATCCGGGTGCTCGCCGGGCGGGACGCCCGCGCGCTCTCGGCGAGCCTGATCCCGCTGACGCGCGCCGAGGACCCGCGGACCGTCCGGCACGCCCTCCTCGCGCTGGCGGAGGCGCACGCGACCTGGGCGGCCCCGGCGATCGCCGCCTGCCTCGACCACCCGAACATGAACGTGAAGAAGACGGCCGCCGGGGCCCTGTCGGCCGTGCCCTCGCCGCAGGCCGTCCCCGCGCTCCTGTCCTGGCTGGCCCGCCACGACAACCCGGGCTTCCGCGACGCCCTGATCGAGGCCCTGCGCGCGACCCTGCGCGACGCGTTCGCCGCGACCGTCCGCGCGGCGGCCGAGGGGACGGACGACGCCCGCGCCCGCGCCCGCCTCCTGTCGGCCCTCGCGAACACGCCCGGGCACCCGGCCGCGTGGCTCGCCGAGCACGGCTGGGCGCCCGAGGTCGCACGCCGCGCCGTGACGGCCCGCGCCACCGACACGTCCGGACTCCGCGCCATGCTCCCGCACTGGCTCGACCTCGCCGCCTCGGGCGATCCCGGCGCGTCCGTCCTCCGGTTCGTCCTCGCCCTCTGCACGTCCCCGTGGACGGACGCCGAACTGGCGTGCCTCGCGCGGTCCGCGGGGCTCCTCGTCGATGCCCTCCCGAACCTCGACGGCCGTGACCGGACGCGCCTGCTCGACGTTCTCGGCGCGGTGATCCCCCGCACGGGCCCCGCCGGCCGCCGTGCGCTCGCGGCCCGCCTGCACGCCCTGCCGCCGGGCCGCGACGCGTTCGTCCTCCTGCACCGCTGCGGCGACTCCCCGACCCGGGACGAACTTCGGCGGGCCCTCGCGGCCGCCCGCCACACCGAGAACCCCGCGGAAGCCGAGACCGCGATCCTGCGCGCGACGTTCGCCCGCCCGTCCCGGGAGCCCCGCCGGGACGAACGCGCACGACCGCCCTCGACCGCTTCCGAGGCGGCCCGCACGTCCCCCGGCGTGCACCCGGCGGCGCCCGCCCGTGCCGGGCGCGAACCGCGCGAGGGCCACGATGCCGGGACGGCGCCCGCCGGTGCGGCGCTCGGCGCGCCCGCCGAACTGGTCGCGAGGCTGCGGGAGGCCGTCCGCTCGGCCGCCGACGACCGGCGGCTGCACGCGGCCGCGGGGCGCGGGGACCCGCTGGCGAGCGCCGTATCGGACGCGCCGGGCGGATCGGCGTCGCCGGGCGGGGCGGGCCCGGACGAGCCCGGCGGATCGGGCGGGCGCCGGGGAACGGAGGGCCGCGCCGCGACGAGCGCGAAGACCCGGGCGGACGGCCCGGCCGACGAGCCGGTGCGGGGAGGTGCGGCGGCGGCGTCGCCGGGGCCGCACGTCCGCGAGCACGGGTCGCCGAAGCGGCTCGCGGTGGTCGATCCCGGGAACCCGGCGGCGGACCACGCCACCGGACCGGCCGACCGGTCGGCCGGATCGGACGGACGTGGGCGCCGGTCCTCGCGGGAGTGGCTCGGCGCGCTGATCGAGGTCTTCCCGGCGGCGGCTCCCGAGGCGCGGGAGGAGCTGCTCGGCTGGATGCTCGAACTGCAGCCGCTCGGGGTCCCGGCCTGGACGATCGGCGAGGAGGCCCGGCGGACGGCCGGGGAGCGCGGGCCGCGCCCGGACGATCTCGACCAGCCGTGGTCGGCGGCCCTGCACGAACGCCTGCTGCGCATGCTCGGGGACGGGACGGCGGAGCAGCGCGCGACCGCGGGGAGGCTGCTCCTCGAACGTCCCGAGCCCGGTGCGCGGCTGCCCGTGCTGCGCGCCTACCTGGACGGACGCCTGGACATCGAGGTCACGCCCCCGCTCGCCCGCACCCTCCTGCACCTCCCGCGCCCGGCGGCCGCACCGGGCGCCGTGCGAGGCGCCGCCGGTGAACCGGCGACCCGTGCGGAAGGCCGGGACGCTCCCCGGCGGTCGCCGGCCGGGCGGGCCGCCGAACGGCGGCGGCCGGGGACGCCGGGCCTCGACGGCGCCGCGCCGGTCAAGTCCGGCGCGGGCGCGGCCTGCTCGCCGGGCTCGATCCGTGCGGCCGGCGGAGCCTTCGCCGGACGGTTCGTGCGGCTCGCCGGCCGCTTGGGCGCGGACGAGATCGGGGGGTTCGTCCCCCTGCTCGTCGAAGCGTGGGAGCACGGGGACCCAGGGGTCCGCGCGGGTGCCCGGGAGGCGTTGCGGCGCGCGCCCGCCGATCTCGTGGCGGAGGCGATCGCGGACAGGGTCGAGGCGGGGGATCGGGGCATGCTCGACCTCGTCGCCGGACGCCCGCTGCTGCGGACCCCCGCGCTCGCGCGGGCCGCCGACCGGCTGCGCGCCGAGGGGCGGGACGGGCTCGCCGGCTCCCTCGTCCTCGTGGACGGGCCGCTCCGCCCGCCCGGCGCGGCGCGCCGCGACGCCGAGACGCGCGCGGAGCTGCGCGAGCGCCGC
>NZ_JBHTJA010000129.1:0-16616 GCF_042675525.1 Actinomadura sediminis | reverse complement strand
GCGCGGGCGTGGGGCGTCGCCGAGCTGCCCGCGGCCCCCGGCCTGGACGCCGAGGCCGTGCTCGCGGCGGCGGCGCGCGGCGAACGCGGCGCGCTGCTGATCGGCGGCGTCGACCCCGGCGACCTCGCCGACCCGGAGGCGGCGCTGCGCGCGATCGAGGCCGTCCCGTTCGTGGTCAGCCTGGAGCAGCGGCCGAGCGCCGTCACCGACCGCGCCGACGTGGTGCTGCCCGTCGCGACCGTCGCGGAGAAGTCCGGGACGTTCGTCGACTGGGAGGGCCGCGGCCGCCCGTTCGACACCGTGCTGAAGTCGGCCGGGACGCTGTCGGACCTGCGGGTGCTGAACGCGCTCGCCGACGAGATGGACGTCCACCTCGGGCTGCCCGGCCCGGAGGCGGCCCGCCGGGAGCTGACCGACCTCGGCGCGCACCGCGGCGAGCGGCCCGACGCCCCGAACGTCCCGCAGGCGGTCCCGGCCGAGCCGGGGCGCGGCGAGGCGGTCGTGGCGACGTGGCGGCTGCTGCTCGACCGGGGCCGGATGCAGGACGGCGAGCCGTTCCTCGCCGGCACCGCGAAGGGCGCGGTGGCGCGGCTGTCGCCCGCGACGGCCGAGGAGATCGGCGCCCGCCCGGTCGACGGCGTCGGCTCCGTGACGGTCTCGACCGGCCGCGGGTCGGTCACGCTCCCCCTGGAGATCACCGCCGACCTGCCCGACCGGGTGGTGTGGCTGCCGACGAACTCGGCCGGCTGCGCGCTCCACCGGGATCTGGGCGCGGTCGCGGGGAGCGTCGTGCAGATCAACGCTGGAGGCACCGAATGAGCCCGCTCGCGGCCGCGCCGCTCGCCGCGCCGGCCGATCCCACGCTCGCCGACTTCGGCAAGGACCCGTGGTGGCTGATCGGCGGCAAGGTCCTGGTCATCTTCGTCTTCCTGGTGCTGACCGTCCTGCTGTCGATGTGGGTCGAGCGGCGCGTCATCGGCCGGATGCAGCTGCGCGTCGGCCCGAACCGCGCCGGGCCCCAGGGCCTGCTGCAGGGCCTCGCCGACGGCATCAAGCTGGCGCTGAAGGAGGACATCGTCCCGCGCCAGGTCGACAAGGTCGTGTTCGTCCTCGCACCGGTCATGGCGGCGGTCCCGGCCTTCATCTCCTTCATCATCATCCCGTTCGGGCCGACGGTGTCGGTGTTCGGCCACCAGACGCCGCTGCAGGGCACCGACCTGCCGGTCGCGGTGCTGCTGGTGCTGGCGATGGCGTCCATGGGCGTCTACGGGATCGTGCTGGCCGGCTGGTCGTCGATGTCGCCGTACTCGCTGCTCGGCGGGCTGCGCTCGTCCGCGCAGGTGATCTCCTACGAGATCGCGATGGGGCTGTCGTTCGTCGCGGTGTTCCTGTTCGCCGGGTCGATGTCCACGTCGGAGATCGTCGCGGCGCAGCACGACAAGTGGTTCGCGGTGCTGCTGCTGCCGTCGTTCATCGTCTACGTCATCACGATGATGGGCGAGTCGAACCGCATCCCGTTCGACCTCCCCGAGGGCGAGGGCGAGCTGGTCGGCGGCTTCCACACCGAGTACTCGTCGCTGAAGTTCGCGATGTTCTTCCTCGCCGAGTACATCAACCTCGCGACGCTGTCGGCGCTCGCCACCACGCTGTTCCTCGGCGGCTGGCGGGCCCCGGCGCCGATCTCCACGTTCTGGGCGGGCGCCAACTCCGGCTGGTGGCCGGTGCTGTGGTTCCTGGTCAAGCTCTGGCTGTTCATCTGGTTCTTCGTGTGGCTGCGCGCCTCGCTCCCGCGCGTCCGCTACGACCAGCTGATGAAGCTCGGGTGGAAGGTGCTCATGCCCTTCTCCCTCGCCTGGATCGTGCTGGTCGCCACCATCCGCGCGCTGCGCAACGACGGCTACGACATGCGGCAGATCGTGATCTACGCCGCGGTGGCCGCCGCGATCGTCCTCGTCCTCACCGTGCTCTGGGAGATGATCCGCGGCGGTGACGACGACAAGGAGGGCGCGAAGCGCGGCGCCGGCGGCGCGGGCGGTCCCGCGGCGGGCGGCGCGACCGCGGCCGGCGGAGGCGGCACGGCGGGCGGCGGGTTCCCCGTCCCGCCGATGGACGCGCCGCACTACCACGGCCGGGGCGCCGCCGCGCGAGTCCAGACGCCGCCCGGGCCGTCCACGATCGACACCCCTCCTGAGGAGGTCACCAGTGGGACTCACTGATTTCCTGAATCCGGTCAAGGGGTTCGGGGTCTCGTTCCACCAGATGTTCAGCAAGAGCGAGACCGTTCAGTACCCCGAGGTGAAGCGGCCCACCGCGCCGCGCTTCCACGGCCGGCACCAGCTCAACCGGTGGCCGGACGGTCTGGAGAAGTGCGTCGGCTGCGAGCTGTGCGCGTGGGCGTGCCCCGCCGACGCGATCTTCGTGGAGGGGGCCGACAACACCGCCGACGAGCGCTACTCGCCGGGCGAGCGGTACGGCCGCGTCTACCAGATCAACTACCTGCGCTGCATCCTGTGCGGGCTCTGCATCGAGGCGTGCCCCACCCGGGCGCTGACGATGACGAACGAGTACGAGCTCGCCGACGACAGCCGCGAGAGCCTCATCTACACCAAGGAGATGCTGCTGGCGCCGCTGCGCGAGGGCATGGAGGCGCCGCCGCACGAGATGCGGCTCGGCGACACCGAGGAGGACTACTACCGCCTCGGCCTGCAGGACGCCGAGGCCGCGGGCGCACCGACCGTCCCGTCCGAGGACGGCGGGCGGGCGAGCGTCGACCAGGCCGCCGCCGCCGAGAAGGGCAAGAAGGCGCGCAGGGGCGGTGAGCGGAAGTGAACGCGCACCTCCTCGCGACCGAGGCGCTGGCCGCGGAGGTCGCCGACCGGCAGGCCGGGGAGCCGTTCTTCTTCTGGCTCCTCGCCGTCGTGTCGGTCGGCGCCGCGCTCGGCATGATCTTCATGCGGCGGGCGGTGCACTCGGCGCTGCTGCTGGCCACCGTGATGCTCTCGCTCGCCGCGATCTACGCGCTGCAGAACGCGCCGTTCCTGGCGTTCGTCCAGGTGATCGTCTACACCGGCGCCGTGCTGATGCTGTTCCTGTTCGTGATGATGGTCGTCGGCGTCAGTTCGACCGACTCGCTCGTCGAGACGATCCGGGGGCAGCGCTTCTGGACGGCGGTCGGCGCGGTCGGGTTCGTCGCCCTGCTCGGCGCGGGGATCGGCAACGCCGCGCTGGACGACTCCGCGGGGCTCGCCGCCGCGAACGCCGAGGGCAACATCGTCGGGCTGGCCCGGCTGCTGTTCTCCAAGTACGTGTTCGCGTTCGAGGCGACCAGCGCCCTGCTGATCACGGCGGCGCTCGGCGCGATGGTGCTGGCGCACCGCGAGCGCATCGAGCCGAAGCCGACGCAGCGGGACCTGTCCGAGCGCCGGTTCGCGTCGGGCGAGCACCCGGGGCCGCTGCCCGGTCCCGGCACCTACGCCCGGCACAACGCGGTGGACATGCCGGCGCTGCTGCCCGACGGCACCCCGTCGGAACTGTCGGTCAACCCGGTCATCGCCGCGCGCACCGACACGGTGCAGCGGCACGCCGACCTGCACGGCGAGACCGAGTCCGAGGCGGCCGAGGCGGACGTCGCCGCCGTGCGGGCCGCCACCCGCGAGGCGTCGGACGCCGGCGCCGAGTCGCGCGTCGTCAAGTCGGGCTCCCCGGCCGCGGGCGGTCCCGCGACGGGCGGGTCCGCGCAGGGCAACGAAGGCGAGGCCGGTAAATGAGCCCGGAGCACTACCTGGCGCTCTCGGCGATCCTGTTCACCATCGGAGCGGTCGGCGTCCTCGTCCGGCGCAACGCGATCGTGGTGTTCATGTGCGTCGAGCTCATGCTGAACGCGACGAACCTCGCGTTCGTGTCGTTCTCCCGCATGCACGGCAACCTGGACGGCCAGATCATCGCCTTCTTCGTGATGGTGGTGGCCGCCGCGGAGGTCGTGGTGGGTCTGGCGATCATCATGACCATCTTCCGGACCCGCAGGTCCTCGTCGGTCGACGACGTGAACCTGCTGAAGTACTGAGAGGGCGGGGATGCAAGCCGAAGGCATCCAGGCCGCGGCCTGGCTCCTGATCGCGCTGCCGCTCGCGGGCGCCGCGATCCTCCTCCTCGGGGGGAGGCGCACGGACCGCTGGGGGCACCTGCTCGGCGTCGCCATGTCGGTCGGATCGTTCGTCGTCGGCGCGGCGATGTTCGCCCAGATGCTCGGATACGACGCCGGAGAGCGGCGCCGGACCCTGCACCTGTGGGAGTTCATCGACGCCGGCGCGTTCAACGTCGGCATGGACCTGCTGGTGGACCCGCTGTCCATCAGCTTCGTCCTGCTGATCACCGGCGTGGGATCGCTGATCCACGTCTACTCCATCGGCTACATGGAGCACGACCCCGACCGGCGCAGGTTCTTCGCGTACCTGAACCTGTTCGTCGCCGCGATGCTGCTGCTCGTCCTGGGCGGCAACTTCGTCGTGCTCTTCATCGGCTGGGAGGGCGTCGGCCTCGCCTCGTACCTGCTGATCGGGTTCTGGCAGCACAAGCCGACCGCCGCGACCGCCGCGAAGAAGGCGTTCGTCGTCAACCGCGTCGGCGACATGGGGCTGATCCTCGCGATCGCGCTGCTGTTCAGCTCGCTCGGGTCGGTCGACTTCACCGAGGTGCTCGGTGAGGGCGCCGAGCACGTCGGCCTCGCCTCGCAGCTCAGCACCGGGACCGCCACCGCGATCGCGCTGCTGCTCCTGCTCGGCGCGTGCGGCAAGTCGGCGCAGCTCCCGCTGCAGTCCTGGCTGCTGGACGCCATGGAGGGCCCGACGCCCGTGTCGGCGCTCATCCACGCGGCGACGATGGTCACCGCGGGCGTCTACCTGATCGTCCGGTCCGGGCCGATCTTCGAGCTGTCGACCACCGCGCAGCTCGTCGTCACGATCGTCGGGGCGGCCACGCTGCTCGCCGGCGCGATCATCGGGTGCGGCAAGGACGACATCAAGAAGGCCCTCGCCGGGTCGACGATGTCGCAGATCGGCTACATGACGCTCGCCGCCGGGCTCGGCAAGGCCGGGTACGTCATCGCCATCGCGCACCTCATCGCGCACGGCTTCTTCAAGGCGGGCCTGTTCCTCGGCGCCGGGTCGGTCATGCACGGCACCAAGGACGACGTGAACATGCGCCACTACGGCGCGCTCCGCGGCGTCATGATGATCACCTACGTGACGTTCGGGCTCGGCTACCTCGCGATCATCGGGTTCCCGGGCCTGTCCGGCTGGTTCACCAAGGACGTGATCATCGAGACGGCCCTGCACAAGGGCGGCACGTCCGGGTACATCCTGGGCGGCTGCGCGATGCTCGGCGCCGCGATCACCGCCTACTACATGTCCCGCGTCATGTTCATGACGTTCTTCGGCGAGAAGCGCTGGGCGGACGACGTCCACCCGCACGAGTCGCCGAAGGTCATGACCGTCCCGCTGATCCTGCTGGCCGTCGGCTCCCTGTCCGCGGGCGGGTTCCTGGTCCTCGGCGGGTTCGGGAGCTTCCTCGAGCCGGTCGTCGGCCACCCCGAGGAGGAGCACCACTTCCAGGCGCTCACCGGCCCCGGCATCGCGACGTTCGTGCTGGTCCTGATCGGCGCGGCCATCGCCTGGCGGCAGTACGGCGCCCGCAAGGTGCCGCGCGAGCAGCCCAAGGGCTCGTTCGTCACCGTCGCGGCCCGCAAGGACCTGTACGGCGACGCCATCAACGAGTCGCTGCTCATGCGGCCCGGCCAGTGGCTGACCCGCCTCGCGGTCTGGTTCGACGGGCGCGGCGTCGACGGCGCCGTCAACGGCATCGCCGCCGGCGTCGGCGGCGGCTCCGGCCGGCTCCGCCGGATCCAGACGGGCTTCGCCCGGTCCTACGCACTCTCGATGTTCTGCGGCGCCGCCGTCGTGGTGGCCGCCCTCCTGGTGGTGAACGTGTCATGAGCGACTTTCCCTGGCTGACCGTCCTCATCGCGCTGCCGCTGGTGGGCGCCGCCGTCCTCACGGCGCTGCCGTCGCGGGACGCGCTGGTCAAGCAGTTCGCGCTCGGCGTCTCGATCGTCGTCGGGGTGCTCACCCTGGTGATGGCGGCCTCGTTCGACCCGGGCGGCGCCCGGTTCCAGTTCGAGGAGAAGTACGACTGGATCCCGGCCTTCGGGGTCCACTGGGCGGTCGGCGTCGACGGCGTCGCCCTCACCCTGATCGTGCTCTCGGTGATCCTCGTCCCGCTCGTCATGCTGGCGTCCTGGAACGAGGACGACCGCTCCGGGGGCGTCGACGTCCCCGCCAAGCGGTCCGTCAAGACGTACTTCGCGCTGCTGCTGACGCTGGAAGCGGCCATGATCGGCGTCTTCGCGGCGACCGACGTGTTCCTCTTCTACGTCTTCTTCGAGGCGATGCTGATCCCGGTGTACTTCATCATCGGGTACTTCGGCGGCGCCCAGCGTTCCTACGCCGCGGTCAAGTTCCTGCTGTACTCGCTGTTCGGCGGGCTGATCATGCTCGTCGCGGTGATCTGGCTGTACCCGCTGTCGGCGAAGCCGGAGGCCGAGGGCGGCCTCGGGCACGGGACGTTCCTGTTCACCGAGCTGGCGCAGATGAACATCGACCCGACGACGGCCAAGTGGCTGTTCCTCGGCTTCTTCATCGCGTTCGCGATCAAGGCGCCGATGGTGCCGGTGCACACCTGGCTGCCGGACGCCGCGCAGCAGGCCCCGGCGGGCGCGCTCGTCCTCATCGTCGGCGTCCTCGACAAGGTCGGCACGTACGGGATGCTGCGGTTCTGCCTGGAACTGTTCCCGGGCGCCGCCAAGTGGGCCACCCCGGTGGTCCTCGCGTTCGCGGTCCTCAGCATCATCTACGGCGCGGTCCTCGCGATCGGGCAGGTCGACCTGAAGCGCCTCGTCGCCTACACCTCGGTGTCGCACTTCGGGTTCATCGTGCTCGGCATCTTCGCGATGACCTCGCAGGGGCAGTCCGGCGCCGCGCTCTACATGATCAACCACGGGTTCTCGACCGGCGCGCTGTTCCTCATCGTCGGCTTCATGATCGTCCGGCGGCGGTCGGCGCGGATCGGCGACTACGGCGGGGTGCAGAAGGCCGCGCCCGTCCTCGCCGGGGCGTTCCTGATCGCCGGGCTGTCGGGCCTGTCGCTGCCCGGCCTGTCCACGTTCGTGTCCGAGTTCCTCGTGATCGTCGGCACGTTCAGCCGGTACCAGTGGGCCGGGGCCCTCGCCGTCAGCGGCGTCGTCCTCGCCGCGATCTACATCCTGTGGACGTACCAGCGCACCATGGGCGGCCCCAAGGCCCCGGCGGTCGAGGGGATGAAGGACCTCACCGCCCGGGAGAAGTGGGCGATCGCGCCCATCCTCGCGATCATCGTCGCGATGGGCTTCTTCCCGCAGCCGGTGCTGAACGTCATCAACCCGTCCGTCGAACAGACGCTGGTGCGGGTCGACCAGCATGATCCCGCACCGACCAACGTCGCCGAGAACGGAGCCCGTCCATGAGCACCCTCGCGCAGGGCGCCGACATCCCGGCGCCGCACATCGAGTACGCCGAGATCGGCCCGCTGCTGATCGTCCTCGGCGTCGCCGTCCTCGGGGTGCTGGTCGAGGCGCTCGCCGGCCGCGCCTGGCGGCCCCGGATCCAGGCTCCGCTCGCGTTCCTCGGCCTGCTCGGCGGGTTCGTGTGGACGGTCGGGCTCGCCCTGGACGGCGTCCCGCACCACGTCGTCGCCGAGGGGGCCCTCGGCGTCGACGGGACGACCCTGTTCCTGCAGGGCACCATCCTCGTGCTGGCGCTCGTCAGCCTCCTGCTGATCGCCGAACGCGGCGGCGACCGCGCCGGCGGGGCCTTCGCCGCGCAGGCGTCCGCGCTGCCCGGCAGCGAGGCCGAGCAGCGCACGCAGTCGGCGGGCATCGTGCAGACCGAGGTCTACCCGCTGATGATGTTCGCCGTCGGGGGCATGCTGATCTTCCCGGCGTCCAACGACCTCCTGACCATGTTCATCGGCCTGGAGGTCATGTCCCTGCCGCTTTACCTCCTGTGCGGCCTCGCCCGGCGCCGCCGCCTCCTGTCCCAGGAAGCGGCGGTCAAGTACTTCCTGCTGGGCGCGTTCTCGTCGGCGTTCTTCCTGTACGGCATCGCCCTTCTCTACGGCTACGCCGGATCGGTGACGCTCGCCGCGATCTCCCAGGAGATCAGCCGGGACGCGGGCAACGAGACGCTGCTCCTCGCGGGCGTCGCGCTCCTCACCGTCGGGCTGCTGTTCAAGCTCGGCGGCGTCCCGTTCCACATGTGGAAGCCGGACGTCTACCAGGGCGCGCCGACCCCGATCACCGCGCTCATGGCGTCCTGCACGCTCGTCTCGGCGTTCGGCGCGATCCTGCGCGTCTACTACGTCGCGTTCGGGACCCTCGAATGGGACTGGAAGCCCGCCATGTGGGGTGTGGCGATTCTCACCATGGTCGTCGGCGCGATCGTCGCGATCACGCAGACCGACCTCAAGCGGATGCTCGCCTACTCGTCCATCGCGCACGCGGGTTTCCTGCTCATGGGCGTGATCGCCACCTCGCAGGACGGCCTGTCCGGTTCGCTGTTCTACCTGGCGGCCTACGGGTTCACCACGATCGGCGCCTTCGCGGTCATCACGATGGTGCGGGACGCCGGCGGCGAGGCGGCCCACCTGTCCCGCTGGGCCGGGCTCGGCAAGCGCTCCCCGGTCGTCGCGGGCGTTTTCGCCCTGTTCCTCCTGGCGTTCGCCGGTATCCCGCTGACCAGCGGCTTCACCGGCAAGTTCGCGGTGTTCAAGGCGGCCGTCGAGGGCGGGGCGACGCCCCTCGTCGTCGTCGGCGTCATCGCCTCCGCCGTCGCCGCGTTCTTCTACGTCCGCGTGATCGTCGTCATGTTCTTCAGCGAGCCGGACGCCGACGGCCCCGTCGTCGTGGCCCCACCGGCCACCGCGATCGTCGTCGCGGTCGGAGTGACGGCTACTGTTGTACTCGGCGTGCTCCCGCAGCCGATCCTGGACCTCGCGGGAGATGCCACCACGCAGATGTTCGTCCGGTAGGGAGTCTTGGGTGAGCAACGCCTTCGCTGAGGAGTCCGGCGGGCCGGCCGTGCAGGAGACCGGCCCGTTCGGGCTTCCCGTGGACTCGGCGCTCGCGGCCGACAGCAGGCGGTTCCTGGCCGCCGTCGAGGAACTGCTCCTCGACTCGGTCCGCAGCGACAATCCGCTGCTCAACGAGGCGTCCAAGCACCTCGTCGAGGCGGGCGGCAAGCGCTTCCGGCCCATGCTGGTGACGCTCGCCTCGCACTTCGGCGACCCGGGCGCGGCCGGGCTCGTCCCGGCCGCGGTCGTCGTCGAGCTCACCCACCTCGGCACCCTGTACCACGACGACGTCATGGACGAGGCGACCGTCCGCCGCGGCCGCCAGTCCGCGAACGTCCGCTGGGACAACACCCGCGCGATCCTCACCGGCGACTACCTGTTCGCCCGCGCGTCCGACCTCCTCGCCGACCTCGGCACCGAACCCGTCCGCATCCAGGCGCGCGCGTTCGCCCGTCTCGTCCGCGGCCAGATCGAGGAGACGACCGGCCCCGCCGAGGGCGCCGACCCCCTCAAGCACTACCTGCAGGTCCTCGCGGACAAGACGGCGTCGCTCATCGCCGTCTCCGGCCAGTTCGGCGCCCTGCTGTCCGGCGCCCCCGCCTCGACCGTCGACACGGTCACCTCGGCCTGCGAGAAGATCGGCATCGCGTTCCAGCTCTCGGACGACATCCTCGACATCGACTCCGAGACCGAGGAGTCCGGCAAGACCCCCGGCACCGACCTGCGGGAGGGCATCCGCACCCTCCCGATGCACCACGTCCTCGCCGGCGTCGGCTCCGGCCCCGACGACGCGCGCCTGCGCGACCTGCTCGTCCAGGACCTCACCGACGACGCCCGCCACGCCGAGGCCCTCGCCCTCCTGCGCGCCCACCCCGCGATGGACCGGGCCCGCGCCGACCTCCACCGCGTCGCCGAGGACGCCCGCGCCGAACTCCTCACCCTCACCGCCAACCCCGCCCGGGACGCCCTCACCGCCCTCTGCGACTACGTCGTCTCGCGCACCGGCTAGCGGCGCGTCCGGCTGAACCAGCCGAAAGTACGATCGCGGGCGGCATGAACCGTGCTTTGGGCCGGTGCCCGCTGGGGGCGCCGGTTTCCACCATGGGTGCATGCCGAATGAGGAAACCGCCCCGATGCTGCATGCGTCGGGGCTGACGAAGAGATACGGCCGCAGGACGGCGCTCAGCGAGGTCGACCTGAGCGTTCCGGCGGGACGCGTCGTCGGCCTGGTGGGCCCGAACGGAGCCGGGAAATCGACGCTCCTGCATCTGGCCTGCGGGCTGCTGGAGCCGACGTCCGGCTCGCTGCGCATCCTCGGGTCCCGGCCCGCGGCGAGCGCCGCGCACCTGGCCCGCGTCGGGTTCGTCGCGCAGGACACCCCGGTGTACCCGTCGTTCAGCGTCGCCGACCATCTGCGGCTGGGCTCCCGCCTGAACCCGTCGTGGGACCAGGAGCTGGCGGAGCGGCGCATCGCGCAGGTCGGGCTGAACCCGGACCAGAAGGCCGGACGGCTGTCCGGCGGCCAGCGCGCGCAACTGGCGCTGACGATCGCCGCCGCGAAGCGGCCCGAGCTGCTGATCTTCGACGAGCCCGCCGCGGCGCTCGACCCGCTCGCCCGCCAGGGCTTCCTGGTCAACCTGATGGAGTTCGTCACCGAACTCGGCGCGGGCGCGGTGCTGTCGTCGCACCTGCTCGGCGACATCGAGCGGGTCTGCGACCACCTCGTCGTGCTGAGCGACGCGCGGATCCAGGTCGCGGGCGAGGTCCGTGACCTGCTGGCCCGCCACTACCGGCTGGACGCGCCACCCGGCGGGCTCGACCCGCTGCCCGCCGGGGTCGAGGTCGTCCGGATGGAGCAGGGGAGCGCGCTCGTCCGTGCCGACGCGCCGCCGCGCGTCCCGGGCCGAGTCGAGCCCGTCACGCTCGAAGAGCTGGTGCTCGCCTACATGTCCCGCGCGGACGCGCCCGCCGCCGCAGTCGGCACCGGAACGGCGGGAGGTCGGCGATGATCTGGCTCAACTGGCGGCAGTTCCGCCTCCAGGCGCTCGTCGGCGCAGCCGCGCTCGCCGTGATCGCCTGCTACCTGGTGTACCTCGGCATGGACATCCGGGACGCGCACGACGCCTACCGATCGCACTGCACCGACCCCGGCGCCTGCGCACAGGCCGAAAGCCAGTTCACCGGCTCCTACCGGGACACGCTGCTGTTCCTGGCCGCCGGGCTCGCGCTGATACCCGCCGTCCTCGGCTCCTTCTGGGGCGCGCCGCTGGTCGCCCGGGAACTCGAACTCGGCACCCACCGGCTGGTGTGGAACCAGGGGGTGACCCGCCGCCGCTGGCTGCTCGGCCGGGTGGCGTTCGTCGGCCTGGCCGCGATGATCCTCACCGGGCTGGCCGGACTCCTGCTCACCTGGGCGGCCTCCCCGTACGACCAGGTCGCCGGGGACCGGTTCGGAACCGTGGCGTTCGGCGCCCGCAACATCGTCCCGATCGGCTACGCGTTCCTCGCCTTCGCCCTCGGCGCCGTCGCCGGCCTGCTCATGCGCCGGACGCTCCCGGCGATGGCCGTCACGGGCGTCGTCTTCCTCGCCGTCCAGTTCGCCGTGCCGAACCTCGTCCGGCCGCACCTCATGCCGCCCGAGCGGACGACCCTGCCGATGACCGCCCGGCACATCAACGAGGCCACGAACCTGGGCGACATCACCGGCGCGCCCGTCATCGGCGGCCTGCGAGTGCCCGGCGCGCCCGACGCGTGGATCAGCGACACCAGCCCGTTGCGCACCGCAGACGGACGGACGGTCGCCGAGAGCGCGTTCAACGCCTGCCTCGACACCCCGCCGTCCCCGCCCGGGAGCGGCGCCGAGGGCAGGTTCGGCGACGCGGCGGTGTGCCTGTCGGAGCTCGACCTGCACGTCGACATCGAGTACCAGCCGAGCGGACGTTACTGGGCGTTCCAGGCGATCGAGACCGGCCTCTACCTGGCGGTCGGCGCGATCCTCATCGCCGTCGCGGTCCGGCGCATCGGGCGTACATGAACCGTCCGCTCCGATCTTGCACAGCGAACTACGAAACCGGGTCATCCATGCGTGGCAATGATGCTCCTCCGTCCACGGCGCGGTGTCCGCTCTGGGCATCGCCTTCACGGCGTACATGCTCGCCACCAGCTGGGGCGGGACGTACGCGCTCTTCACCACCGCCGTCGCGCTGGTGATGTCCGCGCTGGCCCTCCTGCGCCGGTGGCGTCCGCCGTGGCCCGCCGCCGTCGGCGTCGCGGTGGCGGCCGCCGCCGTCGGTGCGTCCCACGCGGCGGACCTGCCCCAGGAGCCGTCGCCCATCGCCGCCCTCGCCCTGGCCGTGCTCACCGGCTCCGCGCTCAGGGCCGTGCCCGCCGGACCGGCCATCGCCGTCGCCTTGGGCGGCGCCGCGACGACGGCCCTTACCTGGACGTCCGGGCTCGGCACGGTGACGGCCCTCGCCACCCTGCTGATGGCCGGGGGCCTCGTCACCGGACTGGCGCTGCGCGCCTTCGCGCCCGTCCGGTGATGCGGCGCCGGGACGCCGGTAGCCTGGTCGGCGTGACCTCACCGGCGCACTGGGTCAGGGGCGCCTCCGTGACCGGGCTCGGCGCCGTGTTCCTCGCGGCGATCGCCGTCCAGTCCGCCGCCATCGGGCAGACCTGGGGCGCCTGGTACTGGGCGCCGGGCGCGGCCTTCGCGGTGGCGGTGTGCCTGGCGGCGCTGGCGGGACGGCCCCGTTCGCCCTGGCCCCCGGCGGCGGGGCTCGGCCTCGCGGCACTCGCGGTCCTGGTCACCGGGCTGACCGGCCGCGACCTCCCCGCCGAGCCCAGCCCGGCGATGGTGCTGGGCCTGGCGGTGCTGACCGGACGCGCGCTCCGCGACCTCCGTCCGATCCCCGCCGGGACGGTCGCGGCCGCCGGGCTCGCGCTGATCGCCGCCGGGCAGCTCGCCGCAGGATCACGCCCGTCCGGCGTCACGGGCGTGACCGTGCTGGACGGCGCGATCTGGCTGACCGCGGTCGGGGCCGGGCTGTCGCTGCGGCTGCTGGACGCCCAGGCGCGGGCCACCGCCGAGCGTGTGCGCCGGGACGAGCGGCTGGAACTCGCCCGGGAACTGCACGACGTCGTGGCCCACCACATCACGGGCATGGTGCTCCAGGCTCAGGGCGCCCAGGTGGTCGCGCGGCGCGACCCGGAGCGGGTGGGCGAGTACCTCGGCGAGCTGGAGACCGCCGGAACCGACGCGCTCGCCGCGATGCGCCGCGTCGTCGGGCTGCTGCGCGACGCCGCCGACGCCGCGCCGACGTCCCCCGGCCCCGAGGGGCTCGGCGCGCTGGTCGAGCGTTTCGGCCGGCAGGGCCCCCGAGCGCGGTTGAGCATGCCGGACGGGGACGCCGGATGGCCACCCGAGGTGACCAGCACCGTCTACCGCGTCGTCCAGGAGTCGCTGACGAACGTGCTGCGGCACGCGCCCAGAGCACGGTCCGTCACCGTCACCGTCGAGCAGGACGCCCGGGACGTCACCGTCGAGGTCGCCGACGACGCCCCGGCACCCGCCGCCCGTCCCCACCAGCGCGGCGGACACGGTCTGATCGGCATGCGCGAACGCGTCGAGACGCTCGGCGGCTCGCTGCGCGCCGGACCGCGCCCGGACGGCGGCTGGTCCGTGCGCGCGACCCTTCCCGTCCCCGCCAGGGAGCCCCGATGACCATCTCGGTCCTGCTCGCCGACGACCAGGCGATGATCCGCCGCGGGCTCCGGCTGATCCTGGAGGACCAGCCCGACATCAGCGTCGTCGGGGAGGCCCCCGACGGGGCGGAGGCCGTCGCCCTCGCGCGGCGGCTGCGCCCGGACGTGTGCCTGGTGGACATCCGGATGCCCCGGCTCGACGGCATCGAGGTGACCCGCGCGCTCGCCGGCCCCGGCGTCCACGCACCGCTGCGCGTCATCGTCGTCACGACGTTCGACCTGGACGAGTACGTGTACGGGGCACTGCGCGGCGGTGCCGTCGGGTTCGTCCTCAAGGACGCCGGGCCCGCCCTGCTCGTCGAGGCGGTCCGCGCCGCCCACAACGGCGAGGCGCTGGTGTCGCCGTCGGTCACGGTCCGGCTGCTGCGGCACCTGACCGACCCGGCGCCGGTGCGCGCCGCGACCGCCGCACACCTGTCGGACCGCGAACTCGAGGTCGTCCGGGCCCTCGCGCGGGGCCGCAGCAACCAGGAGATCGCCTCGGAGCTGTTCATCTCGGTGAGCACGGTCAAGAGCCACCTGGCGGGCGTCCAGTCCAAGCTGGGCGTCCGCAACCGCGTGGCCATCGCCGCATGGGCATGGGAGAACGGCCACGTCAACGCCCGTTAGCGCGGTGCGCCCGGGTGGGTTCGAGGGGCGTCGCAACCAGGTGGGGGTTGCCGCGTTGGGCGTGGGAGAACGGGCACGTCGATGCCCAGGGGCGCGGCGCGGTCGGGTTGGCGTGATGCGGCGGCGGCGTGTGGGGGCGGCGACGTCGGTCGCCGCCCCCACACGCCGCCGCCTTCTGTCAGACCGGCTGCTCCTCGGTCAGGCCGCGGACCTTCATGGCGTGCATGACGAGGTCGATGAGGACCTCCTTGCACGAGTCGAGCCTGCGGGCGTCGCAGAGCATGACGGGGACCTTCGGGCCCAGGTTGAGGGCCATCTGGATCTCCGCCAGGTCGTACTGCTGCGCGCCCTCGAAGCAGTTGACGGCGACGATGAAGGGCGTGTTGCGGCGCTCGAAGTAGTCGACCGAGGGGAAGCAGTCGGACAGGCGGCGGGTGTCGGCGAGGACGACCGCGCCGAGCGCGCCGAGCGTGACCTCGTCCCACATGAACCAGAACCGCTGCTGCCCGGGCGTGCCGAACAGGTACAGGACGTACTCGTCCTGCATGGTGATGCGGCCGAAGTCCATCGCGACGGTCGTCGTGTGCTTGCGCTCGACGCCGGAGACGTCGTCGACGCCGACGCTCTCGTCGGTGAGGATCTCCTCGGTCCGCAGGGGCCGGGTCTCGGAGACGGTTCCCACCATCGTGGTCTTGCCGACCCCGAAGCCGCCCGCGATGACGATCTTTACCGCGGTGGGCAGCCGACGCGCGCGCACACTAGAGGGCCCGGAGACCATCGATCACCGCCTTGTAGAGCCTGATGTCGTGCATGTCCGCCTCCGGTTCGGGTTCCTGCATCATGACGAACCCCTTGTCGAGGAGGTCGCCGAGCATCACCCGGACGGTCGCGACGGGAAGGTCGAGGTGGCCGGTCAGCTCCGCCACCGACATCACCGACTGGCACAGCCGGATGATCGCCAGGTGCTCGGGGCCGAGGCCGATGGCGCCCTCGGGTTCGGGACCGGACGCCACCACCAGCGTGATGAGGTCGAACTTGCCGCGGGCGGGCTCGATCCGCCCGCTGGTCATCACGTACGGGCGGACCATGGGGCCCGCGTGGCCGTCGAGCAGCTCGCCGTCGGCCGGGGGGTGCGGCGCCGGTTCCTCCGGCCAGCGCTCGGGATCCTCGGGGGGCATCATCAGGAGCCCGCCTCGGTCCGCGACGGCGACGTCAGGTGGTGCCCCATGCTCGTGACCAGCATCGCCATCTCGTAGGCGATCAGGCCGACGTCGGCCTCCTCCTCGGCGAGGACCGCCAGGCAGGCGCCCTTCCCGGCGACGGTGACGAGCAGGAACGCCGACTGCATCTCGATGATCGTCTGCCGGACCGGGCCGCCGCCGAAGCGCACCCCGGCGCCCTTGGCGAGGCTCTGGATGCCCGCCGCGACCGCCGCCAGGTGCTCGCCGTCGTCCTGCGTGACTCCCTCGGAGGACGCCATGAGCAGGCCGTCGGCCGACAGGACGACCGCGCTGCGGGCGTGCGGGAGCCGGCGGACGAGGTCGTCCAGCAGCCAGCCCAGGTCGGATGCGGACCCCGTCTTCTGCGTCACTGCTCTTCCTCGCCTTCCGGTGTGTTGCCGAGGGTCGCGGCCGCGTCATTGCGGCCCTGCCGGGTGCCGCGCTGGTACGACCCCATGATCCGCTTGATGTCCTCGGGGGAGCGGCCGGGGTCGTCGTCTTCGTCCGGCTGCGGGGCGGCGATGGGCTCGTCGGTGCGCAGGGGTTCGGCAAGGTTCGCCTGCGGCACCCGGACGGGCAGTCCGGACGGTGTGGTGGAGATGTCGGGCACGGGTGGCAGGTCCTCCGGCTCGATGGTCACGGGACGCTCCCCGGTGTCCGCCGGACGGGCGGGCGGGGCGGCGTCCTCCTGGGAGCGCGGCTCGTCCGCGGGGGCGTCCCGCGGCGCGGGCGGGACGGACGCGCCGTCGTCGGTGCCGTCGTCGGTGCCGTCGCGTCCCGGGGGCGTCCCGGGGGCGTCGGCGCCGCGTTCACCGTTCGCGGGCCCGGAGCCGCCGGGCACCGCGACCAGCGCGGGCCCGGCCG